>JAHIOY010000100.1 GCA_018894495.1 Patescibacteria group bacterium | reverse complement strand
ACTTTTACCCTGAGGTCAGACCCCTGTTAGCTTTGCAGGGGTCAGACCCCTGTTATCTTTGCAGAGGTCTGTCCCTAAAGTTAAAAATGAGATAAAATTGGGTAAACACTAATGACCTTAAAAATATCAGTGCCTTTACATATTACTGGTTTTTTTACCCCTCAGTTTTCGGCTAATCCCCTTTTGACCGGTTCTTGCGGCGCTGGTTTAGTAATAACCCCGGGTCTCGTTTGCATCTGTAAACTTTCAAACAAGTTATCAAAAAGTAAGGTCATTTATAACGGAGTTGAAACTAAGATTGAGCCGCTGCAAAAACTGTTTGACAGGATTAACTTTGATAAAAAAGTTTCGGTTCGGCTCTCTTCTCCGGTCCCCTTGGGCTTTGGCTACGGAGTCAGCGGCGCTTCAACCCTGGCGGTCTCTTTGGCTCTGCATAGATTCTTGGGTAAATCGGATTTAAAAGCGGCTCAGATGGCTCATATTGCTGAAGTAGAATCGCTGAGCGGCTTGGGCGATGTGCTGGCGATTTTTTCGGGCAGGGATTTGGCGGTCAGAATTAAACCCGGGGCGCCGGGAATAGGTATTGTTAAATCCTTTAGCCAGCCAAAAAATCTGCGAATCATTACCGCTGACTTAAAGAAACAAAGTACTGAAAAAATGCTAAGATCAATGAAGCCAGAGACATGTCGCTTCGGAATAAAACTTCTCAAAAATTTCATTAAAAATCCCGGCCTTGAAAACTTTTTTGAATATTCTCAATTATTTGCCAAAAAAATCGGCTGGGCTAATGAAAATTTTTTTAAAAAATTAGAACCGCTCAAAAAACAAGTTTTCTTTCTGAAAAATCAGAAAGAAGAATATTGCCTCGGATTTACGGTCAAAAAAGGCGTCTTATTCACCGCTGTTGAAAATAAACATTTGACTGAGACAATTTCGCTTTTGAAAAAATTTTCCCTTTCAACCCACATCTTTAAATTTGGCGGAGGCATTAAGATAGATGAAAAATAAATTCACGATACCAAAATCGCACCCGAGATACCCCTCCCTTATTATAAGGGAGGGGTTAACCGAGGGGTTTAAAAAGGGAATTGTTGCCGCGGAAGGATTAATCGCCCAGGGCAGAGGAGAAGCGTTTGATTATATTTTGGGAGAAAAAACATTGCCGCCGGCCAGAAAAGCAATTAAAGCCGCGGCCGCCCTTCTTTTATTGGCGAAAAACCCGGTCATCTCGGTCAATGGGAACGCGGCTGCCTTGATTCCAAAAGAAATTATTAAATTGGCTAAAATTACCGGTTCAAAAATAGAGGTTAATTTATTTTACCGCACCGAAAAACGAGAAAAAAAAATTAAGGATTTATTGATGGCCTGCGGCGTCGCTCATGTTTTTGGGGTAGGAAAAGATGCCTCAGCCACTATTCCTGAATTGCTCAGTGAAAGAAGAAAGGTTGACCCGAGGGGAATTTTTAAAGCCGATGTTGTTTTGGTTTTTCTAGAAGACGGCGACCGAACCGAGGCATTAATTAAAATGGGCAAAAAAGTTATTGCCGTTGATTTAAATCCCTTTTCAAGAACGGCCCAAAAAGCTAACATAACCATTGTTGACAATATTGTAAGGGCAATGCCGGAACTTATTAAAACCAGCCAGGAATTTAAAAGTCGTGGCGAGCAAAAGATAAAATCAATCTTAAAAAATTATGACAATAAAAAAATTTTAAAAGAAATGGTCAAGATAATAAGGAAAAATTATGTCTATGAAAAATAAAAAAATTTTAGTTGGCGCGAGTGCCGGAATTTCAATTTACAAAACCTGTCTTTTGGTGAGGTTATTTATAAAACAGGGCGTCGAGGTAAGGGTGGTAATGACCGAGAACGCGGCGAAACTTATTTCCCCGGTTGTCTTTCGCTCCTTAACCCGGTCCCCCGTCTATATCTCAATGTTTGATTCAGAGGAGGGATTAGAACATATAAATTTAGCCAAAAGGGCTGATGTTTTTGTCTTGGCTCCAGCCACTGCCAACACAATCGGAAAGATAGCGCATGGCATTGCTGATAGTCTTTTAACCACGATTATTTTAGCCCTGCCTGAAAAAACGCCTTTGCTCATCGCGCCGGCTATGAATGACAATATGTGGAAAAATGTTTTTGTCAAAGAAAATATCGCCAAAATAAGACAAAGAAAAAATTATTATATCGCGGGCCCAAAAACCGGTGTTTTGGCTGACGGAACAGAAGGCGAAGGCAGAATGGCCGAACCCGAAGAAATTTTTAAAGTGGTTAAAAAAATCCTTGAAAATGAAAAAAAGAGGTTTAAAAAATGAAGCTCCACGTGCAAGCGCGTGGAAGTTACGATTGCGGAATTTCTCTCCCGCTTGCGCGGGGAGCGAAATCCCGCACCGAAGACCACCCGGCATCCACGGGAAATCTCGTGGTCTTCTGATGCGGGATAAAAAAATTTTAATTACCGGGGGGCCGGTCTGGGCGCCGTTGGATAAAATAAGAGTTATTAGTAATGTTTTTACGGGCCGACTGGCTTTATTAACGGCAAAAGAGGCCGTCAAAAAAGGAGCAAAAGTAACCTTGCTTTTGGGGCCAAGCCCTCTGTCCCTGCCAAAAAAAACGCCTCAGAATTTGAAAATAATTCGGTTTAGTTTTTTTGATGAACTTCATCAACTAATGAAAAGAGAGATATCTTCTCGGCAATATGACGTTGTTATTCATTCAGCAGCGGTAGCTGATTTTATTCCCAAAGAGAGCCGAGCGGGGAAAATAATCTCAACTAAAAATAACCTGACCATAAAATTAAAACCCACTCCCAAAATAGCGGACAAAATCAAAGAGTGGGACCCGAAGGTCTTTTTAGTAAAATTTAAACTTGAAGTTAATCTGTCTCAAAAAGAATTAATTAAACGAGCATATAAAAGTATGAGGGTCTCAAATGCTGACTTAATGGTGGCTAACGATTTTAAAGATGTTGACATTAAAAAAGGCAGGCACCGGGCATTTATTATTGATGAGGAAAAAAATATTATTGTTTGCCAAACAAAAAAAGAAATCGCAAAAAAACTTTTAAATATTATTATTAAGAAAATCTAAGCCCTCTCCCTCCTGAACTTTCTTTTTAAACGCCTCCCAACTCACCTCTTTTTGGCCAGTAATTTTGCAAATTTCTTTAAACTGGCAATATCGGCACTGCCAGTTTTCCGGGTAGCCAGACAATCTTAAAGGAACGATATTTTTCTCAATTTTTATTTTAAGCGCGGCTAAATCCTGCAAAAGATTTTCGCAAAGCGCCGGGTTGTAATTGAGCGCAAACTCTTTTAGTTCCAGGGTGTTTTTATTGACGTATAAAAGAATGCCTTTGGGAATTTCAAAAAAGTGCATATACAGTTGGATTTGATTGATGTTTTCTTCTTTGGCTGCTTCTAGTTTTTGAAAAATCATACTGTTCATACTTTTAAAATCAACCACATAAAGCTCGTTGTCTAGGGTTAAAATAGCGTCGGCTCGGCCTGAAATCAGTTGTTGGGGAGGAATATTAATTTCTGAAGCCCTTACTATTCCTAAACCGAACAAAGCGTTTAATATCTGCATCTGGACATAATTGCCGTGGTCAAACATTCTCAAAATCTCTGGGGTCATTTTCTTTCTGGGCATATTTTTGAATTTAAAAAAAATCGCCCGGCTGCATTTCCCGGCATCAGTGATGTAAAAATGATGCTGTTCTCTGTCTCTTTCTTTGTCTAAATAAAATTTATCAATTAGTTCTTTAAGCATATTACTACGAATTTACGAATAATTACGAATGTACTAATCTAGATGAATAATTCTTTTAAATTTTATTCCCTTATTAGTGAAGTTAGATATAATTCCTAATTTTAGATTCATTGCTTTTAAATAAGCATATACTTGTTCAATGTCCCTTCTTGAAAATCTATCTCCCTTCTTAATTTCTAAGACAATTTTATTATCAACTAAAAAGTCAAGGAAATATTTACCAATATTATTGTTTTTAAATTTTATTGCTGTTAAAAATTGTTCCTTAAAATCTATTTTTTGTTCCCGAAAAGCCGCTCCGATTGCCCTCTGATAATATTTTTCTTGATATCCCGGGCCTAGATTATTATAAACCTCAAACAAAATTCCAATTATTTTATAACTTAACTCAGGATATATTAAGTCAGTTCTAATGGTCTTAGTTCTCATTATTCGTATATTCGTAGAGATTAGTAAATTCGTAGTAATTATCGTTTCTGCCACTGGGGGGCGCGTCTTGCTCTTTTTAAGCCGAATTTTTTTCTTTCTTTCATCCGAGGGTCCCGGGTTAAATAATTAACTCGTTTTAGCCGCTTGCGAAAATCAGGATTGAAAAGAATCAAAGCCCGGGCTATACCGAGGCGAATGGCTTCGGCCTGAGCATGAATACCGCCGCCTTTCACTTTGGCTAAAATTCCAAATTTATCCAAACAATTCATTTTCTCCAAAGGACTATTGGCTATTTTTTGAAGTTCGAAACCCGGCAAATAATGAGCCAACGGTTTTCCATTGATAAGAAATGATTTTTCTCCTTTAATTAAAAGCCGAACCCGAGCTATGGCTGTTTTTCTCCTGCCAACGGCTTCAAGATATTTCTCGGGTTTGGAGGTAAGTTTTGGTTTTTCCTTTTTTTTTGTTGTTTTCTCCATAATATTATTCAATTCTTAGCCGTTTTAGTCGTATTTTTCTCAATCTATTTTTGGGCAGCATTCCAGAAACCGCCTTTTTTAAAATTTCTCCCGGTTTTTGCTCAAATAATTTTTTTAACGGGGTTTCCTTTGCCCCGCCCATATACGATGAATGGCGAAAATACTTTTTCTGTTCAAATTTTTTGCCGGTCAATTTGATTTGTTTAATGTTTTTGACGACAACAAAATCGCCCGTATCTTTATATGGAAGGAAGTTTGGTCTATGCTTGCCCTGCAATAAAATAGCAATTTGACTTGCTAATCTGCCCAAGACCTTATTATTAGCATCTATGGCATTGGTTTTATGTTCCATAATTATTTCAATAATTCAATGATGGCCATATTCGCTCCATCCGACTTTCTCTGCCCCAATTTAATAATTCTTGTATATCCTCCTTTTCTCTCTTTATACCTGGGCCCAATTACCTCAACCAATTTTTTAACTATTTCCTTTGAAAATTTTCGGGCTAACAATCTTCGTGAATTTAAATTTCCCGTTTTAGACAAAGTAATTTGTTTTTCCGCAAATCCCAAAACCTCCTTTGCCTTTGCTTCGGTGGTTTTAATTTTTTCTTTTAAAATAAGGGAGCTCGCCAACGCTCGCAAAAGCGCCTTCCTTTGGTCCTTTTTTCGGCTAAGTCTTCGCCCCTTTTTTCTCTTTCTCATAGTCTAAAAATTAATCTTTTTAATTTTTAACGAAGTCTAAAAATTAATCTTTTTAATTTTTAACGAATTTAAAACTTTCTCCAAATAACGAAAAATGTTTAAGTAAAATTTCGGAAGCCCTGGCAAATGCCTCTTTTGGGGTGAGCGTCCCATCGGTCTCAATGTCTAAAAATAGATGGTCAAAATCAGTTCGTTTTCCAACTCTCATATTTTCAACCCTAAATTTGACGTTTCTAATCGGCGTGAAAATGGCGTCTAAGGGAATTACGCCAATTCCCAATTTTTCTTTTTTTCTCCTTTCAATCGGCTCATAGCCAATGCCCCGGGTAATCTGAATTTCCATTTCTACTTCAGATTTTTTATCGGTCAAGGCGCAAATCGGGGCATCTTTGTTGACTAATTCCACCTGAGCCGGCAGTTCAAGGTCAGAACCCTTAACTTCTTTTTTTCCTTTAACTTTTAAAATTGCTTTTTGGGGCTCCTCGGAAAATAATTTAAACCTCAACTTTTTTAAATTTAAGATGATGTCAATCACGTCTTCTAAAACCCCGGGTATGGTTGAAAATTCATGTTGAACCCCTTTTATTTTCACTTGGGTGACTGCTGCTCCTTCAAGAGAAGAAAACAAGACCCTTCTCAGCGAATTTCCAATTGTAACTCCATAACCAGGATAAAGACCTTCAATTTCAAATTGAGCAAAATTATTTTTATCTTTAACGATTTTTGGCGGATTGGGTAATGGTATCATATTGAATTAGCGAATATCGAATCAGTTGCGAATTTACGAATTCGTATATTCGTAAAAAATTCGTTATTCGTTGATTTATTTATCTTGAATAATACTCGAAGATTTCCGAGATTTCAACTGGCGGAGCTCCTTCCAAGGATGACTCCCCGATTACTTTCCCGGACAATGCTTCGGCATTTAATTTGAGCCAAGGCGGAACATTTTGTTTTTTTAACACATTTTTAATCTCTTTAAAAATTGCTTTTTTGGCTGAATTTTCTTTAAGGGAAACCTCGTCTCCTTTTTTAAGCATACAGGAAGGAACGTTAATCGTCTTTTTATTAACTAAAAAATGGCCGTGGGAGACAAGTTGTTTTGCCTGGGCCCGGGAAGAAGCGAAACCCAAACGGAAAACCACATTATCCAAGCGACTTTCTAATTCTTTAATTAACAAAACCGTGGCATCCTCTACTTTGCCCCTCTGGGATAGGGCTCTTTCTACGTACCTTCTAAATTGCCTTTCTCTCAATTGATATAAATTCTTTAGTCGTTGTTTTTCTGTCAATTCCGAAGCGTATTCAGAGATGGAAATCCTTCGCCTTTTCTTCTTAATCCCCGGGGGATAAGGCCTTCTGACTATTTGGCATTTAACCGAAAAACACCTCTCACCCTTCAAAAAAAGTTTTACTCCTAATCGGCGGCAAATTTTACATTTATTATTTTGCATATTTCCCTACGAATTACGAATTTTTACGAATATACGAATACGATAATCAATTCGTACCCGAAGCCGCAAATTCGTAAATTCGTATAGCGGCTTCGGTTATACTCTTCTCACTTTCTTCGGCCGGCAGCCATTATGGGGTATCGACGTTATGTCTTTTATTGAAATTATATCCAACCCCCGGCTAGCCAAAGACCTGATGGCGGATTCCCTGCCTGAGCCAATTCCTTTTATTAAAACAGCCACTCTTTCAATTCCGATTTTTTTAACCGTCTGAGCCATTGCCTCGGCTGTTTTTGAAGCGGCAAAGGGGGTCCCCTTTTTTGTTCCCTTAAAGCCGATGGTAGCTGCCGAAGTCCAATACAAAACATTTCCCTGAATATCGGTTAAGGTCATTAGGGTATTGTTATAGGAAGACGAAATGTAAATCTTTCCCTCTCTTATTTTCTGAGGAATTTTTAGTTTAACTTCTTTTTGAACCTTTGATTCAACTTTTTCTCTCTCCTTGAATAATTCCTCTTTTGTCTTGGTAATAATTCTTTTTTTTCCCATAATGCCACTGCTTCGCAGTGGAAATCCGAAATCCTAAATCCGAAATCCTAAACAAATTCTAAATTCCAATTTTCCAAATTCTAAACCGTTTGGGGTTTGTGATTTAGAATTTGTGATTTGTTTCGAATTTCGTGCTTCGAATTTCGAATTTCCTTTTACGAAGTAAAAGGTTATGTAGCTTCGGCCGCCGGTTTTCTTCCTGAACCGACCGTCTTTCTAACGTTCCCCCTCACCGTTCTGGTGTTTGTTCTTGTTCTTTGACCCCTAACCGGCAGTCCCTTCATATGGCGCAGTCCTCTCCAGCAGCCAATGTCTTTTAGCCGCTTAATGTTAAGCATTTTCTCTCTCCTCAAATCGCCTTCCACTTTATAATTTTTTTCAATAATTTCTTTTAAGCGGTTAGTTTCATCCGGGCTTAAGTCCTTGGCTCGCAAAGATGACTTAATTTTTGTCTCGGCTAAAATTTTTTTTGCCAAAGGAAAACCAAGCCCATAAATATAGGTTAAGGAAATTAATATCTGTTTATTTTCTGGTATGTTTACTCCGGCAATTCTCGGCATATTCGCTTCGCTCGGTCAAATGCAAAACTTAAAGTGAAAAATGCAAAATGACAGAGCAAAATGTAAAATTATTTTTAAATTTAGTTAATTTTGAATTTTTAATTGTAATTTTTCACTTTTCATTTTTAATTTTAAATTTAGCGAAACGCTCAACCTTGTCTTTGTTTATGTTTAGGGTTTTTGCATATTACATATATCCTCCTTCGCCGACGAACGAGCTTGCAATGTTTACAAATCTTTTTAACCGAAGACATTACTTTCATGTTATTATCTTCCCCTATACACTATTCTCCCTCGCTTTTCATCATATTGGCTCACTTCAACCGTTACCCTGTCTCCTGGTAAAACTTTTATCCGATAAAGCCGCAATTTTCCAGCCAAATGGCAAAGGATTTCCTCGCCCGAGTCCAGTTTTATCTTAAAATTAAGATTGGGCAGAGCTTCAATAACTCTGCCTGATTTCCGTAAATTTGGATTTAGCATTGATGGACCCTTATTATATCAAAACTTATTAAATAGTCAAGGTTTAATTTCATTTTAGTCCAAGTTCAATTTTATTTTTATTTTTTGGTCATTTTGGGGAACGGTTTTTACCCAAAAAGGCCAGAGTTTTATTTCTGCCTTAGAAATTTCTTTTTCTCCTTCTAAAATTATTTTTCCTTCAACTGCTGATTTTTTTCTAATTTTCTCTTTCAAAATTTGGGGGTCAACGTCTTGATGGTCCTTTGCCGAAATTTCGAGGTTTAACGTAATTTCACCCTTGTTTAAGTCCTTTTCTTTAATTGAATAGTTTAAATTTAAACTTTTCTCAAGCAATTTCTTGCTCGGCTCTATTTGAGAAAAAATGAAGTCCCTTGAAAAATTTTCTAAATCGGATTTTTTGAAGGCAAATACCTTTGATTTAATTTTGGCTTTAAAGAGAAAGGAGTTTGTTTCCTGCCCGGCTTTGGCTAAAGGAAATTTCTCAACTACTTCCTGTTTCCAGGCTTCTTCTAACATAATATAGTCCCGGCTGACGGTCGTTTTTAATGAGTCCTTTCCCTCGGCTAATAATTTTTCCAATAAAATTCTTTCAGCGTTTTTCAAGTCGTCCTCGCTAACCTGAGGCGAATTTCCGAGAAAGCCGCCTTTCATTGGTTCAAGGGACTCGGCCCACACAGCGAAAAATAGTTCTTGGGAGTATTTTCTGAGATTGGGAACTGAAAACTTTGAGGGTTTGATATTGTACTCGTCGCCGGCCGCATCTGCCTCAACCTCCACTCCATCTAAATAACCCTTTGCCGGAACAGTGAACCCTTTTAAGGAATGAAATTGTTTTCCTTCATCTGATATAAAGTGAGTATTTTTAATCAGGGTTATTGATTTTTGCGACTTGTTATAAACCTTGATTTTACCCCGAGCCAATTCCTTTTTTTCTAAAATTCCTGAAGATGGAAATTCTTTTGACGCCTCTTTTTCCTCCTCAAAAAATTTCCCGGGGATTGCCTCCTCTTGGCCGATTTTGACTTCGGTTTTAAAATTTAAGTTTTCCATTTTAGGCCAAATTTCCACCTCGGCTTTAGACAGGGCAATCTCAGCAAAAATGCCAGCTGTAACTAAAATAACCAAAATCGCTCCAATTTTTAAAATTGGACCCGTCCCCTTTTTTTCCCGATAAGTAAGGATGGTGCTTTCTTTTTTAGAACCCCTGCATCTTGGCGAAGAAATATCAAAAAATTTTTTTGTCATATTCTTTATCCCGCTTTTAGCGGGATAAAAACCTGTTGACTGTCTAAAAATCAAGATTGATTTTTAACGAATTTAACGAAATCAATAAAGAAGGTATATATTGGGAATTTAAATTTTTTGCCTTGACTTCAACGTTTATTAAATCCCATTCTTTATTTCGGATTCTTCCTTCCGATTTTTCGGAAGGAAAACTTGATTTGGAAAATTCAGAAATAAAAACTCGCGGTTCAATAAATTTTACCTTAATTGGCGGAGGAAAATAAATATCTTCCCAGTCGCCGGATTCTAAGACATCCTCCATTTCCTGTAAAAAAGCTCCGCCGCCAAAAATAAAAATTTCGGAAGGAAAAACCCCGGCCCCGATTTCCCTTAATTTTTCTTTTAAACCCTGAAACCAAATCTGAGTAGGAATTTTTAATAATTTTCCGATTTCTCTTCTTGACTCTTCGGTTAAATCGCGTTTTGAATATCTATGCTTTAAATTCCTTGCTTCTAATTCGCTTAATCCCAAATTTTCAGAAAGAATTTGAGAAAACTGCCTCCCTCCTGTTTCAAATTCGCTAATTTCTTCTAAAATTCCCTGCCTTACCCAAAAAATTTGAGTTACCTCTCCTCCAATATCAAGTAAAAGAGCGTCAGGATATCGAGATAAAAAAGATAATAAGCCAACAATCGGATGCCTTATTTCTAAAATTTTAAAACCCATTTCCCGAATTATTGGTATAATTGGGGGAGAAATAAAATTGGAAAAATTTGACTCTAAATAATACTTTGGCAAAAATGTGGCTAAAATTTTAAAGTCCGCATTCCGGCCGTCGTAACCCAAAAGAGAAGGAACGCGATAACCGTCAATCTTTGTCTCCAAAATTCTCAGCTCCTGAAATTGAATGTCTTGAGGCAGGATTCCTTTTTGAAGAGCATAACTCTCGGCAATTTTCTTTTTTGCCTCCCTTAAAACGGTCTCTTTGATTTCTCCTTCTTCTTTTTCATCAACGTTCTTTTTCTCCTTTCTTTCCAAGGAATGGGAAATAATTCTTCCCTTTAAAATATCACAGGAAAAACCCAAAAAAACCGAACTTGTCTTTGCTCCTTGTTCTTTCTGCGCCTCTTCTACTGCTTTTGAAATGGTTTTTTTTGTTACCTCAATTTCAAATTTCCCGCTCTCCAAGACGCTAAATCTGTCAAAATATTCTAAACCCGCTCCCAAAACGGAAATTTTTCCTTGCCTTTTTTCAAAAATCAGGGCTTTGACCGCCTCAGTTCCGATATCCAAAACGAAAAACAGTTTTTCTTCTTCTTGCCGTTTTAAAAAAGACAGATTGACCATCGCCCCTATTCTACCATTAAAACTTTTATTTTAAAACGGCTCGGATTCTCCTGATGCCGGCTCCCGAACTTTCTTCTTTTATAATTTTAAAATTGCCGAGTTCCGAAGTTCTCTTTACGTGGGGGCCAGCGCAGATTTCCTTTGAGAAAACCTGGCCCGAGGGAACCGAGGGGTCGCCAATACTATAAACTGTAACTCTTGCCGGATATTTTTCTTTAAAGAATGCCAATGCCCCGGAGCTTATTGCCTCCTCATAAGTTATTTCCTCTTTTTTAACTTCTAAATTTTCTTTAATTTTTTGATTAACCAAGTCCTCAACTTTTTTTATTTCTTCCGGCGTCAATTTTTTTGCCCGAGAAAAATCAAACCGTAGTCGCTGGGAAGTGATGTCCGAACCCATCTGTTTTACATAATTTCCCAAAATTTGCCGCAGAGCCGCGTGCAATAAATGCGTGGCGGTATGAAGCTTGGCTGATTCATAATTTGCTTCTTTGCCAACTCCGCCAAATTTCTTTTCCGCCCCAGCTCTTGAAATTTCCTGGTGTTTTTTAAACTCTTCTTTAAATTCTTTTTCAAATTCTTTCTTGTCAACAAGTAATGCTCTTTTAGCTAATTCTTCTTGAATCATTTCCAAAGGAAAGCCATAACTTTGATAAATATCAAAAGCGGCTTTAGCATTCACTCTATTGAAGATTTTTAATTCGCCCGATATCCCTATTCTTTCTATTCTCCCAATTCTCTCTAGTTTATTTAATTCTTTTAACCCTTTTTCCAAAGTTTTCTCAAACTTTTCTTCTTCGTTTTGAATTGTGGTCAAAACATCGGTCTCTTTTGACTTAACTTCGGGATATACATCTCTATAAATTTCAATCACTTTTTGGGCCAATGGAATTAAAAAATTTTTGGGCAGATTAATTAATTTTCCGAATCTGAGCGCTCTTCTCAAAAGACGCCTCAAAATATAACCTCTTTCAATATTAGAAGGAAAAATACCTTCTGAAATTAAAAAAACAGCGCTCTTTATGTGGTCGGCAATAATCCTCTCCTCCCTTATAAGGGACTGTCCCTCTCCTGTCCCTCCCCTGACCCTAATTTCTTCTATGATTGGTGAAAATAAATCGGTCTCATAAACCGAATTTTTATCTTGAACAATCATTGCTAATCTTTCTAAACCCATGCCAGTATCAACACCCTTTTGCTCCAATTCACTCAATTTCCCCTTCTCATCTTGATAATACTCGTTAAAAACTAAATTCCAAAGCTCAACCTTGCCAAAATAAATTTCAGTTGTTGGGCCACAAGGACCTTCTAATCCAGTCGGACCCCAGAAATTATCGGCCCTGCCGGTAAAAGTTAAATTTCCTTTTTTCTCAGAGAAACCAAATTTTTCCCAAATTCTTACGGATTCATTATCTCGCGGAACCTCCTTGTCGCCACCAAAAACCGTAACAATAATTTTGGAATTTGGAATTTGGAATTTGGAATTTACGAGCTCAAAAGCGAGTCGTATTGCCTCTTCCTTGAAATAGCTCGCTCCGCCTTCGCCCGAGGCTTCGGCGGACGCAGCAAAACTGAAATTGCCCAGCATTTCAAGAAACGTTAAATGACTTTCGTCGCCTACCGCCTTAATATCAGAGGTTCGAAGGCATTTTTGGCAGGAGACGGCTCTTTTTCCGTAAGGAGAAGGTTTTCCCAAAAAATATTCCTTGAACTGCTGCATTCCAGCCGTGGTAAGCAAAACCGATGGGTCAGTTGGTATTAGCGAAGAAGATGGTACAATCTTGTGCCCCTTCTTCTCAAAAAAACCTAAAAATCTTTCCCTTAATTCTTTCGATTTCATTAGAAATTAGAAATTAGCATTACTAATTGCTTCGCAATTAGTAGATTAGAAATTAGAAATTTTATTAGGAGTATCTATCGGCGACACTTGAAGCCACAAATGACTCTGGCTTTATTTTGGGCTCAAAACCGTTTCCGCGAATGAGCCCGGTTACTTCCTTAATCATATCTTTTGTCGCTCCATTTTCTCCGACATCGGCATGAATATAACGAAATTGATAATTTTTTACCTTTGGCTTTTCCTCCAGTTTCTCCCTTAAAAATAAAGCTAATTCACAGGACAATAAAACTTCTTCCAAAATTCTTTGTTTCCAATTGTAAAATTTTCTGTTCTTATAGTTTATCGTCTTTAAAAAGAATCTTCCTCCCCGACCCCGTCTTAAAATTACAATAGCCAAAGGAAAATGCGGCTCTTCTCCGGATGAGGAATCGCAGCCAACAATAACATCGTAAGATTGCTCCGGTTTCTCTTTAATGTAATTAAAAATCTCGTCAATTACTTGACTTATTTTCAAATTCCCTCTACTCGGATTATAAAAATATCCTTCCGAAAAATTTTCCATAATTATTTGATTTTAATCTACTAATTTCGTTAAAAATTAATCTTTATTAATTTTTAGACTGCGTTAAAAATCAAAAGATTGATTTTTAGACTGCGAAGCAATTAGTAATGTTAGCAAAAAATGAAAGAAAGTCAAATTTGATACTTTGACAAATGAAAATGTTGAGGAAATGTTGAGGTGAGGAAATGTTGAGGTTAGACCTCAACCGATTCTTCAACTAATTCCCATTTAATATTAATCTCAATTATTCAATTGTTAATTTACCCAAAATTTCTCTAATGTTTCTAACCAGAAGAGCATCGTAAGCGAATTTCTTATATATTTCCAAACTGGGAAACATCTTTCCCAAAATATCTCTATCAATAATTCTCAAGTTCCTCTTTCCGAAACTTTCGCCTAAACTACAAAAAGGGTTATTTAAGGCAAATTCAAACGCTTTGTCAAACTCTTTTAAGGCCATTTCTATCCCGCCGGGATATTCCTCAAAAATATTTAAAACCTGTATATAAGCATCGAGATATTGAAGAATTTTAACATCGCTCATTAATGTTTTACCTTTATATGGGCCTTGAAAAATCCTGCCAACCTCATCATATTTAATATTCTGATACAGAGTAAATCCATCGCCAAGTTTTTTCATAAATTTGCTAATCCCGCCCTTAATAATTTCTTTTAAAAGTAGATGAAAATGATTCTCTCTGAGGCAATAAGATAAAATTTTAACCAGTGGTTTATGGGGAGGCCAAGTTTTAGGCCATTCGGGCCACTTAAACTCTCCTATTGGAAGCTGTTGAGGTCTAACCTCAACATTCCGCTCAAGCTGTCGAGAAGGGTTAGAAGGTGAATATTCATTATTAAAAAAACGCAAGATTTTTAAAAAACGCCATTTATCATTGATATCGCGAAAAGTTATCATCTTCCGATTGCCTCGATTGAATACATGGAGGAAATCTCCAACTGTAAATGGTTCTACTCTCATATAAATAATAAGTATTAGGGAATCGGTTGAGGTCTAACCTCAACGTTCCTTAATTTTAGCAAATTTTTATTGTTTTCGCAAGTATTCGGCGGCTTTTTCAGGCGCGATAGTGGAAATTTCCATTCGGGTGCCGATTTCAAAACCGGCCCAGGTAGAGGTTTTAGGCAGAATGGTCCAATGCCAATGATAATATGGATAGCCCTGTCCGTCGCTCGTCCGCCTAAATTTTGTTTCGGAAAATTTTGGCGGGCAGGGAGCCGTATGTAAATAAAAATTATAAGCCGGGTCAGAGAGTCCCTTGTAAAGTTTGTTTAAAGCAACCTGAAGAGCTTCGGCAAGTTGCCATTTCTCTTCTTCGGTAATTTTTTCAAAATAAGGCAGATGGGCTTTGGGAGAAATAATAATTTCAAAAGCTGACTTTGAGGCAAAAGGGCATAAAGCCAAGAATTTGCTATTCTCAAAAATGATTCTTTCTTTGTGTTTTGCTTCCCATTCGTTCATCTGGCAATAAAGGCATTTTTTGTTTTTTTTATAATATTTTTTGGAATTTGAAAGGGCTTTTTTTAAATCAACGTCTATTAAAGGCGTGGTGATGATTTGGGAATGGGGATGAGGCTGGGAAGCGCCGGCTTCCAATCCTTGATTATGAAAAATTGAAATATACTTGACATTGGGTTTTTTCATTAAATCCAAATACCTTTCCTGGTAGGCGTCAAGGACTTCTTTGACTTTTGAAATTTCCAATTGAGGAAAGTGCTTTTGATGGTCTCTGGTTACCACCAACTCGCAAAAACCAACCGCGTTGAGCGTTTGGTATAAACTATCTTCAACTTTCTTTTTCAATTTGCCTGACGGTAAAAAAGCCGGATATTTATTGGGAATAACAATCGTTGTCCACTTATTTAGAACTGAAACCTTTTTGCCGCTAAAATAAATCAAGATTGGTTTCTCCTCCTTTTCAATGCCGCAAAAGGGGCAGTCCTTCTTGGAAATTTTTATTTCTTCTCTTTTCTCGCTTTTAAACATCTCCGGCTTTTTACCTCGGCCGGTGGCAATGACTACCCAGTCCTTGCTGATTAAATCAAGCCGCAATTCGGAAGGAAATTTTATTGTTTTAATTTTTTTCTCCATAAAAATCTTGATAACACATTTTCTCACGATCGTGAGAAAATGTGTTACTAAGAATATTTTTTAGTAATTAGATTCCATTTTATTTTTAATAAATCAATTGCCATCTTAATCATCGCTTTAAGTTTTACTTTGCTATCGGGGTCGTTTTTCCAATAAACCGGTATTTCTTTTGTTTTATAGTTCAATTTTTGGGCAATAAGCAAGACCTCCGGGTCAAAAGAAAATCCTTCAATTTTGCATTTGGGAAAAATATTTTCAGCCGCTTTTTTGGTAAAACCCTTAAATCCGCACTGAGTATCCTGAATTCCCCAAAGACCGAGAATGATTTTTCGGTATAATTTAAAACCCTCTCCGGTCATCCTTCTCTGCCAGGGCTGGGGAGGGTCTAAAATCGCTCCCTTAATGTCTCTTGAGCCGATAACGACATCATAGCCATTTTCAAACCAAGGCAGTATTTTGGCGAGCTGGTCAATGGAAGTTGAATTATCAGCGTCGGTAAAAATTCGGTAATCGCCTCTTGCCTCCAGCATTCCTTGTTTTACGGCAAAACCCTTACCTCTGTTCTCTTCGTTGTTGAGCAATTTTAAATTTGCAATTTCCGGGACTAAATTTTCAACAACTTCTACCGTCCTATCTTTTGAACCATTATTAACAACTATAATTTCATAATTAGCTTGCCCTGAGCCTTGCGAAGGGTAATTCTGCCGACTCAAATAGTCCTGAATTTCTTCCAAGGTTTTGGGAAGACGCTTTTCTTCATTATAAACCGGAATAATAACCGAAAGATAAATTCCAGGCATATGTTTATTTTAATTCCGTCAAGACCCTTACTCCGTTTTTTGTTATGGCTATTGTATGTTCAAAGTGGGCCGATAAAGAAGAGTCCGCGGTTTGATAGCCACAGCCATCTTTTGCTATTTTTATTTTCCAGCTACCGAGCGTGACCATTGGCTCTAAACAAAAAACCATACCTTCTTTGATTTCAAGACCTGAGTGTCTTTTCCCATAATTTAAAATTTGGGGGTCTTCATGTAATTCCCTGCCAATGCCGTGGCCGCACAAATCCCTGACAATGTTAAATCCCTGGGATTCAACGTATCTCTGAATCGTGTTTCCAATGTCGCCAAAGGTATTACCAGTCCTTGCTTTTTTAATTCCCAATTTAAGCGCCTTTTTTGTCACCCGAATCAATCGCTGGGCTTCAAATGAAACTTTGCCAACTGGAACCGTAATTGCCATATCGGAATGAAAGCCCTTGTAAAAAATTCCCAAATCAAGTTTAATTATATCCCCCTCTTTTAAGATTCGGACAGAGGGAATGCTGTGAACAATTTCTTCGTTTATAGAGGTACAAAGGCAATTGGGGAAACTCTGATAACCCTTAAAGGAACATTTAATTTTATCCTCCTTCGCTAAAGCTTCGGAGGACGAAGAAATCAGGGCTTCAGCCAGCCCGTCTAAGTCATTGGTGGCAATGCCCGGCTTAACTTCTTTCCCTAATTCCTTAATAATTTTAGCCAGTATTTGACCGCCTTCAGCCATAATTAAAATTTCCTCAGGGGTCCTAATTGTTATCATTTGAGGGCTTTTAAGATATTGTCAAAAACATTTACTACCGGCTTTTCTCCATTAATTTTTTTAACCTTTAGTCCCTGTTCTTTAAAATAATCAATCAAGGGCTCGGTTCTTTCTTTGTATTCTTTTAGCCGAACTCTAATTACTTTCGGATCGTCTAATCCTTTTCTTCTTATTAATTTTGAACCGTCTAAGGGGCATCTGGTGAGCTCTGCTGTTTCTTTATTGGTCAGTATCGGGTGGCGAATCAGTTCGCAAATTCTTCTTTGAGAATTCCTTGAAATGGTTTCTTCCGGAGAAACGTCAAGAAGAAATACTTTAATGTTTTTTGTTCCGTAGGTTTTCTTTAAGAAAGGAATCAGCTTTTCCCCTTCCAAGAGGGTTCGGGGAGAGCCGGCGAAAACCACTCCTCTTCCTTCTCTTGATAGAGACATTATTTTACCTTTTACCCAAAGGGAAACTACTTCCGGAGTGCAAAGCTTGCCGGTTTTCCACAATATTTTTTCGTTTAAAAGAGGGTATTTTTCCCCTTCAATTTTGACAAAATCACCGGGCTTTGCCTTCATTATATTGGCTTCAATAATTTTACTGGTCTCAAGGTAATATAGGTTCAACTTCTCAGAAATAAGTCCGGCCTGAGTTCCTTTTCCCGAGCCCGGCGGTCCTAATAAAATTATCACACTCGGGCTTTTAATATTTTTTTCCATATTAAATCTTTTTATTCGTATATTAGTAAAAATTCGTAAATTCGTAGTGGCTAGAATTTTTCGTATTCATGCATTTCCAATTGGGAATTAATTTGACGCCAGGTTTCCAAGACCACCGAGACCAAAATTAGCAAAGAGGTTCCGCCAATCAAGAATTGAAAGGTCTGAACGCCGGTAACCCCGCCAATAATTTGGGGCATAATGGCAATTGTGCCCAAAAACAAAGCACCAAACAATAAGACGCGGTTCAAAATGTAATTAATAAAAACGGACGTGCTTTCTCCCGGCCTAATGCCAGGAATAAAACCGCCCATCTTTTGAAGATTAGTGGCAATGGATTTGGGGTTAAAAGTAACTGCTGTATAAAAATAGGTAAACATAAAAACCAACATAAAGTATAAAATTCCATAAACCCAAGGGTCTTGGAAAAAATCGCCGGCCGCTCTGGCAATGGTACCCGTAATCCCGCCAGCGCCGCCTAAAAAATTGGCGAGCATTGAAGGAAAGAGCAATATAGAAAGAGCAAAAATTATTGGTATTACTCCGGCCGGATTAACGTTTAAGGGCAGGTAGGTTGAAACGCCGCCGTACATTTTCATACCCCTGACTCTTTTAGCATAAGAAATAGGAATATTCCTTCTCGCTTCGTTAACTATGACCACTCCGATAATAATAATTAAAGCCATGGCAAAAAAGAGCAAGACATTGGGAATCTGAGACGCGCCCCCTGTCTGCACCTGTAGAATCATCTGACGAATATTATTTGGCAAACCGGAAACAATGCCGGCAAAAATTAAAAGAGAGACGCCATTGCCAATCCCCTTTTCTGAAATTAATTCTCCGAGCCACATTAAAAACAAGGCAGCCGCGGTTATGGTTAAAACCGCAGTTAAAAGCATAATGGGAGATAATGCGCCGATAACATTTTGCCGAGAAAGCAAAGTAAGCATGCCATATCCTTGAAGAACGGCTAAGGGCACGGTGGCGATTCGGCAATACTGATTAAATTTTTGGCGACCTGCTTCGCCTTCTTCCTTGTACAATTTTTCCAACTGAGGAAAAATCATTGTCAGCAATTGAAAAATAATGACGGCCGTAATATAAGGACCTAATCCCAGCATAACAATAGAAAGATTGTCTAAGGCCCCGCCGGTAAAAACATTCAAAAGGCCAAACATTTGAAATTGGTTGAAAAAGTTCTTCATACTCTGAGCGTCTATGCCCGGAATAGGAATATTCGCCATTATTCGGAAGATGGCAAAAATAGCCAAAACAAATATAATTTTGCTCCGCAAGTCCTTTAATTTAAAAAGTTGAATGATTTTTTGATACCACATATCAAATTAAAAGTTAAAAATGAAAAGTTCAAAATTAAAGTTAAAAATTCAAAATGATTAAGACTTTTATCTTTGAGACTGTAACTTTGAACTTTTAACTTTGAACTTTTAACTTCACTTTGCCTCCGGCTTTCTCAATCTTCTCTTTTGCTTGTTTTGAGACCAAACAATCCTCAATGCTCAGAGCTTTAGTTGTCTCTCCTTTTCCTAAAATTTTTACCTCAGGCACTTTCCTTCTTATCCTGCGAATTAGTCCCTTTTCAAACAAGACAGAAGGATTAATTTTTTCTCCGGGCTTAAAGTTCTTTTCCAAAGTCGCCAAATTCAAAATCACAATTTTTGCTCTTTGAACTTTGTTCTTTGATTTAAATCCGCATCCCCTTAATTTTGGATATCTTTTGAACAAATCCCTAATCAAGGGTTTAAAATTGGCTCCGGCTCTTGATTTTTGCCCTTTCATTCCCCGTCCGGAATAATGACCTTTCTTGCCACCCCGGCCGATTCTTTTGGATTTTTTTGGTTTATGAATTGGTCTGATTTGGTGTAATTGCATAGTAAGTTTAAAGTTCATTGTCTCGAAAACGAAAGTTTTCGAGAAACTTGAAAAGAAAAGTGAAAAGTTATAGTTAAAAGTTTAAAGTTTTTGAACTTAAATTTTATAACTTTTAGTTTTGAACTCAACTTTGGACTTTGCACTTTTAACTTTTAACTTTTTTAAGGCTGCAATGGTTGCCCTTGCGTTATTTAATTTATTTCTTGTCGTTCCTAAGATTTTTGAAGAAATATTTTTTATTCCAGCCAAATTGCAAATAACTCTAACCGTTCCGCCAGCAACCAAGCCCCTTCCTTTCCTTTGGGGCCTAAGCAAGACCCTGGCCGAGCCGAATTTTGCTCTAACCTCATGAGGAATTGTTTCGTGTACAATTTTAACTTCAATTATGTTTTTCTTTGACTGATAAGTCGCCTTTTCTACTGCCTGAGCAACGTCTAAGCCAGATGCCACCCCAACTCCTACTTTTCCCCTCTTGTTTCCGATTATCATCACCGCTCTAAATCTCAGCTTTTTTCCTCCCGCCCTAACGTGAATAACTCTTGATAAATCCAATAACTTGGACTCAAACTCCCCTTTTTTCTCAGTCTTTACCCCTCTTGGTTTATTGTTTTGAGTAATCATGGCTAACAATGTCAAATGTCAAAGCTCAAATGTCAAATCAAATCCAAAGCCCAAATGTCAAATTTTTGGATTTTGGATTTTGAAATTTATTTGGCATTTGGATTTTGAATTTTTCAAAATTTTTCAAATTTTGAAACAATGTCATTTGAAATTAAAATTGTAGTCCTCCCTCTCTCGCTCCCTCAGCCAAAGCTTTTGTTCTTCCGTGGTATTTATAACCGGCTCGGTCAAATACGACCTTTTCAATTTTATTTTTTAGGGCTTTTTGGGCGATTAACTTCCCTGTTTCGTAAGCAACTGCAACTTTCCCCGAAGGTGGCTTTTGATTTTTTTCTAATTTTTCCTTTCCAACTTTTAACTTCAAGTTTCTCAAAAACTTTCGTTTTTGAGACAATGAACTTTTAACTTTTAACTTTTTAAGTTCTTGGTCGCTTGCTGCGACCAATGTCCAACCCCGGTCGTCGTCAATTAATTGAGCATATATGTGTTTATTGGAACGGAAAACAAAAAGCCGCAGCCGGCGAGCCGTTCCAAATACTTTGGCTCTTATTCGTTTATGCCGCATATATCTTTTCTTATGTTTTATCTCAATCTTCATAAGTTTAAAGTTCATTGTCTCGAAAACGAAAGTTTTCGAGAAACTTGAAAAGAAAAGTGAAAAGTTATAGTTAAAAGTTTAAAGTTTTTGAACTTAAATTTCATAACTT
>JAHIOY010000099.1 GCA_018894495.1 Patescibacteria group bacterium | reverse complement strand
GTCAATGAAATGTATTTTAAAAAAAGTATACTAAGGAACAGATTAAAGAACGATTAAGGGTGAGTTGGGATTTCGTTATGAGCTGGACAAAATCTTTAATCAAGGGCGGATGCTCCGGGTTTAACCGCATATCTTTTTGAGTCAAATAAGAATAACCAGCCGGCAAGTGGACAAGTTCATCTGATGTAAGAGAATCATCTCTTGTACTAAGGAAAGCTATGAAAAAAACAAAAACTAAAAGAGAAGTAGCAATAATATAAGTTAGGCGATTAGACATAATCATTTTCTTTATCCCGCCCTTTTTGAATACCTGCCACTTTGGGTGGGATTTAATAGTCCGCCAGAAAGGGCAGGATAAAAACTTGAAATTTTTGACTATTATTGAACTTGGTATGTGGTAACAATAATCCAACCTCGATAGTCATAAACATCCTGAAAGCCTTTCTCTGTTAGTTTTAGCCAATTTCCAGGCACCGCCGGCTGATAATTCCCAAAACCAGTGGTATTAATTAACCAAACTATCTCACCCCTTTTAACTTCTTGATTAAAATCTTTAATTAAATCTTCCGGAGAAAGTAAAGCCGTGCCGGAGAAATGCGAGAGGGTGCCCGGAGCATAAAGAAGAGGATATACTCCGGTTTTGTTGTAATATTTAAAAGTAAAATAGATAAAAGAAGAACCCACATAAATTTTATTGCCCGGCTTTACTTGCTGATTTAAATAGGCAGCGGCTTCAGCCATGCCTGGTTTTTTTTCTACATTAAGATTTAGCCAACGGATAGGAAAAGCGATTAAACTACCAAGAATTGTCACCACAATCAAAGCATTTCTAATCCATTTATTTTTAATTACTAAAATAGCTCCCCCCATTAAAATTAAATAAAAGGGGAGGGCAAAAATAAAGTAGCGGTCAAGATAAATTGAGGTCTTGAAGGAAAAAGCGACAGCGCCCAAAAAGGGGATAATAAGCATTAAAAAAATTAACCATTTGGTAGGAGTTTTAATTTTTTTCAAAGCATAAATAATGGCGGCAATAACTACAGCCATCAGGGCTATTAAGACATACCAAAATCGAAGGGCACCAATATCTCCACCAGTTGTCATTTTGAAGAAAGTAGCAGGAATAGACCAGAGATTAATTGGTGAGATCCAATAACCTTCCTGGACTTGCCTCATCTGACTTAAAAATATCTTTAGCCAGGGAAGATAAGAAATAACGACTAAAATATAGCTTGTTAATCCTAATTGGAAATTTCTATTTTTCAACCAGTTAGCAAGATTAAATTTCGCCTCTTTAAAAAGCCAAAAAACGAGGAATAACCCCTGGGCCAGAATCGAAAAGAAAATATAATAATGAGTGTAAAGACCGGCGCTAACTGAGAGAGCATAAAGGAGCCACCAACTCCATTTTTTATTTTTTAAGGCCTTGAGAAGGAAAAAGATAGAAAGAACAACTAGAAAAATTCCCAAAGTGAACATTCTAGATTCAATGGCAAATTGGATAAAAAAGGAATTAAAAGCAAGCAAAATTGAAGAAAAGAGAGCCAGTTTCTGATTCTTAAAGGCCTCTTTTAAAAACAAATAGATGACAATTACCGTTAAAATGCCAAAGAAAACGCTGAATAATCTCAGTGTAAATAGGGTATTACCTAAAATCATTACCCAGCCCTTCAAAAGGAGGTAATAAAGCGGAGGATGAACATCTAATCCTATTCGATAGAGCATTTCTTTTAAATTATATTGTGGCAGAAGACCAGAAAAGGCCTCGTCATGCCATAAAGATATGTCGGTGAGAATAGAAATTTCGTAAGCGGTAATTACTAATAAAATTAAAAATAAGAAAATTATTTTTTTATTTTTCATAAATCCTCATTATTTCTTGATTAAATTGATTAAATTCTTTTTTAATCAATTTGGTTTCCGGATGATAGAGTTTAAATTTTTTAGTATCAAAAATTGTTGATTGGGTGAAAATAATTTGATCTCCCGGTTTTAATTGAGTTTGCTCACTAGTGGCTGGATCAACTAAAATATAGGGCTGGTAGTATCTGGCAGTTAAAAATTCTGGCGTCTGGACCGAATATTTATCTAAGACCAAATAAGTTTTTTCTTTGAAATTTCTTTCATTAAGATAATTACTCACTATTGTTAAGTCAGAACGATAAGCATAATAAAAATCCGGGGAGTTAGCGCTAATGCCAAAATATAAAAAATAGTCATAAACTAAACTTGTTCCTAATATCAATGCCAAAACAACGCCAAAAATAATTTTTCTGCCAAAATTTAAGACATTTTTTTTCCAGAAAAAATCAACCATTATTGCCGGGAAGAAAAATACCGCCGGCATCGCTCCAATGGCTCTGAGTCCGTGGGGTACCGACTCGACGCTCAAGAGCACCGGCCCCAGCATACCCAAAAACCAGACGACTAAAAATAAATATTTAAAATAATCTCGGGATAAATTTTCTTGAAAAACTTTTTTTCTAATGAACCTTTTAATGCTCATTAAAAGAGAATATAGAAACCCAAAGGCAAAAAGGGGGATTACAAATGGATTAAGCATACTAAAGCCAGAAACATTATGGCGCCAATTTAAATCCCCCTCGGTAAAAAACATCAAAGAAGTTTTCTTTAAGACCCCTAAAAAAGTACCAAAAACATTTCCTTGATTTAAATCTGGATTAAAGATAGAGACGCCACCAGCGCGGCCCGCAAAGGAATCCGGATGATTAATAAAATATCCAATTAAAGGAGATAAAATTATTAGCATTGAAATTAAACCGATAACTATTTCTCGCCAAAATTTTTTAAAAATTCCTCGATTTATTACGGCAATTATAATTGCTAACAGCCCGATAATTATTACCATTGCCCGGAAAGAAATATAAGTATAAAATCCCAAGCCAAGACTGGAACCGGCCAAAATCGCAAACAATATGCGTTTCTTTCCGGAAACCTCCTTAAAAGTTAAATAAACAAAGTAAAAAAACAGAGTGGCCATCAGAGGGACCATAATTGCCCGGAATCCTGTCCGAGAAAGGGTAATATGCCAAGCAGAAGTAGCTAAGAAAAAGCTGGCTAAAAAAGCTACCCTCACATTAAATAGTTTTTTGGCTAAAAACCAAGTGGCAACAACTGTTAGAATTCCTATTAAAGCGGAAACAAGATGGAGCTGCCAAACGCCGATTCCAAATAAGGCAACGCTTACCGCTTGTAAATAGAAAAAAAGAGCTTCTCTGCCTAAACCTCGTTCAAAAAACGGACTGTGATGACCTTGAAAAATATAATTTACTATATCTAGGCCGTTTGCCGCCTCATCGGGAAAAAGACCAGACGGAAGAGAATTAAGTTGCCACAATCTAAAAAAACTAGCGATAGCGATGATGCTTAATAAACAAAGAAATATTAATATTTTTGATTTTTCTATTACAGCCATTTTTTAGTTTTAAAATAAGCAATTGTCACGCCAACAGTGATGAGCATTAGAAGAACAATTAACCAAAAACCAAAAGGGTTTTTTGCGAAGGGAATGCTCACGTTCATTCCCCAGATACTTGCCAATAGAGTAAGGGGCAGAATAATTGCTGAAAAAATAGTTAAAATTTTAATTACCTCATCTAACCTTACGGTAACTAAAATATGATTAGTTCTTTCCAACGACTCAATGGTTTCTTTTGAGTTTTTGATAGTATCTTCGATTTCTCGCTGAATTCTGAAAAGAACAAAAAAGTGAGGTTTAAAATCCAGGCCAAATAATTTTGGACCAACGTTTTTTAACGAGTCAAAAATCATTCTCTGGGGTTCAAGCACTCTCCAGAAAGTAAGGATTTTTCTCTTTAACAGAGAAATTCTTTTAATGATTTCTTTCTCCTTTCCCAAAAATATTTCATTTTCTACCAAATCAATCTCATCTTCTAATTCATCAATTTTATTTAATTTTTCTTTTAATAGTTGTTTTAAAATAACAAAAAGGAGATGACCGATACCCCTTTTTAGATATTCCTCCTTTGTTCTCGGCGATTTTAAACACTCTTCAAAAATGGAATTTAATGGTTTAATAATTTTGTAATGACTGGTAATAAGATAATCTTTTCCGGCAATTATGTCCAACTCCTGGATTTCCATATTTTCTTTTTTCTCCGAGTCAGGATGATGTAAAATGATAAAAAGGTAATTTCTGAATATCTCCAGGTCGGGATGATGAATGGTCGGAATTATTGTTTTTAAAGTGAGGGGATGAAGGCGAAAATTATTGCCGAGATATTCAATATCTTCGGCGGTCGGTTCAATTATATCCACCCAGATTAAGTCCTGGTATTCAATGATGTTTCTCATAAAATCAACGAATAACGAATTTTTTACGAATATACGAATTCCGAAAAATATAGCCAAATATTTTATTTAATTTTAACATATCGCATATTTAAATCAACCCCAGAAACAGTGCTCTTGACTTTTGGGTTACATTTGTTAAAATTTAAAAAAATACGGGGACAAAAAGTGGCTTCATGTTCTTTATCCCGCTCCTTTTGAGTAAGGGGCGGGATAAAAACTTGTAAAATATTATGACAGGAGATATTGAAGAAAAAAATAAAATAGAAGATAATAAAAGAGAACTTAGTTTAGAGGACTTAAAGAAAAAACTTGAAGAATGCCAGAAGTTAAAAGACGAATATCTGGCGAGTTGGCAGAGAGAAAGAGCCGATTTTTTGAATTATAAAAAAGATGAGTTCAAAAGAATAGAAGGCTTTTTCAAATACGCCGGCCAAGAACTAATTTTAAAAATTCTGCCGATTTTGGATAATTTTGACGTTGCGGAAAAAAAATTGCCGGAAGAGCTAAAAAAGAATGAAAATGTAAAAGGGATTTTGCAGATTAAAAAACAGGTCTTGGATTTTTTGAAAAATTTGGGGATTGAGTCAATAGATTGTCTGGGCAAAAAATTTGACCCCAATTTTATGGAAGCAACAGGGGAAGTGGAAGTAAAACCTGCCTCCGCTCCCGCCTCTGCTCCCGCCTCCGCTGAAGCTTTGGCGGGCAAGGAATCTTTGGCAGGCAAGGAATCTTTGGCGGGCAAGTCGGCGGGCAAGGATAAGGAATCTGGTATAGTTATTGAAGAAATCCAAAAAGGGTATAAAATACAGGGCAAGGTTCTGAGACCAGCCAGAGTAAAAGTCGTTAAATAAAAATCAACGAATATCGAATCAGTTACGAATATACGAATTCGTTTATTCGCAAATTCGTAATAAATTCGTTATTCGTT
>JAHIOY010000098.1 GCA_018894495.1 Patescibacteria group bacterium | reverse complement strand
GAAATGGACGATTAATTGATTATACTTTCAACAGAATTAAATCATTCATCCCTTATATTATTAACGGACTATAAAAACAGGTAGTTATAGATTGGAAAGCAGTTTCAGAAAAATTTGAAGCTGCCAAAGAACTTGTAAAAAATATTGGCTCGAACCACATCTTGTAAAAGAAACCCCATGTTTAAGGTGTCACCTCAAACAGCATTAAACAGCCAAACATATGCTATCTGATAGACAAAGATATTATGATGCTGCAAGAAAGCAGTTAGAACAAAACATTTTTTACCACTCTCTCGCAGTAGATGCCTGTATGTCTGGACTTTATGATTATTTTAAGGAAAACAATTTGCTTGATGAAAACGAACCTCCAAAAAATGACTGGACTTTGGCTGGTTTGATTCATGACATTGATTTTTCTGGTGAATTCAAGGAAGAACATCCAGCAAAAACAAGGGAAGCACTGTCAAAATATGGTTTGGAACTTTCTGACGTTGTGCACAGAATTATTCAAGCTCACGACGCAAGATTTACTGGTGTAAATTGCAAGAACAAAGCTGAATGGTCAATTTTCTGCGCAGATTCTCTCACGGGTTTAATAATGGCTGTTGCTTATGTTTATCCGAGCAGAAAATTGGCGGATGTTAAACTTTCTTCGGTCGTAAAAAGATTTCTCAAAGAGCCGAAATTTGCCGCGGGAACTAGAAGAGATGAAATTGCAATGTGTGCCAGTCCTGAAGGATTGAATATTTCGCTGGAGAAATTTATAGAAATTTGTTTAACTGCAATACAAGGTATTGCAAGTGAAATAGGTCTTTGATTTTTTGGGAGTTCGCGTGTCACCAAATATGGACGATTAGCTCAGCGGAAGAGCACTGCACTTACATTGCAGGGGTCGCAGGTTCAAATCCTGCATCGTCCACCAAATTTGAGGTATTGTTCGATGGTTGTTAGCTTTTAGAAAATAATATAAACTGGAAAATAAGCCGCGGTAGCTCAGGTAGTAGAGCGCAGCTCTGAAAAAGCTGAGGGCGCCGGCGCACGTCCGGCCCGCGGCACCAAAAGCGGGTGTAGCACAATGGTAGTGCATTTGGTTGCCAATCAAAGCACGTGGGTTCGATTCCCATCACCCGCTCCAGTATCAAACTTTCATCAATAATTCTTGACAAATTCTCCCGGATAATGTAAGGTTTAAAGCCCTTTCTAAGAGGGTTTTAATTATGGATATATACTTAAAATGCCCCGCTTGGGGCAAGAATTTCCTAATAATTGTCTCTATAATGAGCGGAATTTTGCTTAGTTTTTTATTGCTTTTTAGGATAGAACTTCAAAATGCCGAAGCTGATTTTAACGTTGAAGAAACGGCAGAATTAGGAGGAGAATTGGGAATTATTCAAGAAAACAGTCTTTTGCCAATAGCTCAGCCCTTTAATCCAAAGCCAGAAAAGGTTCGAAAAATGAAGGTTGTTATAACTGCCTACTCCAGTACCGAAGACCAGACCGATTCAGACCCCTTTATAACCGCGGCCGGAACCCAAGTCAGAGATGAAATTATTGCCAACAACCTCTTACCTTTTGGAACAAAAGTTAGAATCCCAGAATTATATGGGGATAAAATTTTTATCGTTGAAGATAGGATGAGTTGGGTAAAGGGAGATTATCATATTGATGTCTGGTTCCCCGATTATTGGCAAGCTCTCAACTTTGGCGCCAAAAGGACCTATATTGAAGTTTTAGAAGGATAATCCTTATTTAAATTTAACAACAAATTCTTTTTATTGATTTATTACTGATGGTATAAACTCAAAAATATCACTGGCTAAGACCCCTTCACCATATTTTTTGCAAGCTAACTCACCGGCGCAACCATTAATATGGGCAGCTGCTTGAGCAGCTTCAAAAGGTTCTACTTTCCGAGCAAGAAGGGTCCCGCAGATTCCAGTTAACGTATCGCCAAAACCACCTTTGGTCATAAAAAAAGAACCTGTTTTATTTAAAGCAACCTTTTTTCCGTCAGATATAACGTCAATGTGACCCTTGAGTAAAATTACGACTTTTAATTTGTCAGCCCATCTTTTTACTTTTTCTTTTCTATCTCCGACTTCCGGTTTTAGTTTTTCACCAGTTAAAATTCTAAATTCTTCAGTATGGGGCGTAATTATAACTTTTTTATTTTTCAAAATGTCTTTCCTTTCAGATACCGCTCTAATTGCCTCAGCGTCAATAACCATTGGTAAATCAGTATTTTTAATTATTTCCCTGATTGCCTGCTCTGTTTCTTTACTCCTGTTTAATCCGCAACCAATGATTAAAGAATGAAAATTTCTTGCTAAGCCCAAAATTTTGGGAACATGCTTTAACCCTAACTCGCCATTTAGCGACTCAGTAATGATATCTGGCGAAAAAGAAGCCGCAATGTCCATTGCCCTTTTTGGTCCCACAATAGTAATTAAATCAGCCCCGCTTCTCAATGCTGCTATGCTATTAAAAACCGGCGAGCCAGAATACCGCTTGCTTCCAGCAATAATTAAAACATAGCCGAATTGACCTTTATGAGACCATAGATTTCGCTTGGGATAATATTTTTTTAAACGCATTGATTTTATTGTTTAAGAATATCTCCCAGCCGCCTTATTGCTTCGCCGTAGCGCGCCCAATCACCATCTCTTTGCGCTCGGAGCGCTTCCTCATACGCTTCTGCCGCTTTTTGTATACGCTCCTGAATATCTTGGGAGAGTTCGCCTGAGACGGGTGGTTTTACCGTCGCGGTCTCTTGCAGTCTTGCTCCCGTTCCTTTGCCAAATATTTTTAATAACCCTTGTTCCAACGTTTCTTCCATGGCAATTTTATTTTCATACGCCACAATGACCCGTTTTAACTCTGGGATTTTTCCGGCTTCAGCCTTAAGATAAAGCGGACGCACATACAAGAGCGATTCCTCAACCGGGATAACCAAAAGCGGACCCTGGATTACCTGCGACCCGCCTTGGCTCCACAGCGAGATTTGCTGACTAATCACCGGGTCCTGGTTGATGCGGCCAATGATCTGTTTTGGTCCGAACACGAGCTTATCTTTGGGAAAACGATAGACCAATAACTTGCCATAGTTTTCCCCATCGTTGCGAGCGACCATCCATGCGGACAGATTATCTTTTGCCCGAGGGGTAAAGGGTAGCATCAAAATATACTCCTCTTTTTTCTCTCCCGGCAACTTCATAATAATATGCCGCGGTTGCATCGGCGGAATCGCGCCCGGCAACGCCCCTTCTCCTTCTGACGCAATGGCCGGAATCTCCCACTGGTCTTCTTTGTTGTAAAAAATCTGCGGATCATCCATATGGTAGACCAAATACGCGGCAGTCTGCAGGGTAAAGATATCTTCGGGATAGCGCAAATGAGAAACCAAACTCTCTGGAATTTCTGACATCGGCCGGAATGTTCCGGGGAAAATCGCGACGTATGTTTTTAAAATCGGGTCTTCTGCGTCCGCTTGATAGAAGACGACACTGCCATTATACGCATCAACCACGACTTTTACCGAGTTTCTGATGTAGTTTATGTCCCTGCCATTTACCCGCATAGGTTCCGAATATGGATAACGGTCGCTCGTGGTATAAGCATCAGCAATCCAATAGACTTTGCCATCGGCAATAACGATATAGGGGTCCCGGTCAAAGGTCAAAAACGGCGCGATTTTGGCGACTCTCTCGGCAATAGTGCGGTAGTACAGAATACGGCTCTCATTAGTTATATCGTTGGACAAAAGCAGTTTAAGCGATTGGAATTTTAACGCATAAAAGACGCGCCGTAAAAGCGAGTTTATTTCCACCCCGCCCGCGCCTTCATATGTTGCATAGACGTTTTCTTCACCCTTGGGATAGTCAAACTCGCGGGATTTTGTTTTGGTAATGACATAGTCGTTTGAAAGCTCGCCGAAGTAGATCTCCGGGCGCGAAATTTCGAGCTCTTTAACATCCGATTTTGGCGGCAAATCCTTAACAAACAAAACCGGCAAGCCCTCGGGGGTGACTTGATTCACCGGCCCGGCCGCTACGCCATACCCGTGCGTAAATGTCAGCCGTTCATTAATCCAGTTTCTGTTCGGGAGGCTCTCCGACGCCAACTCCCGCGGGGAAAGCATAATCTGGCGAATTTCTCCGTCTATGATATAGCGATCATTATCAACTTCGGCAAACTCATAATAAGTTCTGATTTCTTGTATCTGGGAAAAGGTTGATAAAAGGGGTTTCCTATCCCAAAGCCGCACATTTTTAACCGTGAGATTATTGTTCGCAATATCAGCCGCGGTGATGGGTTTATCTCCCGAGATTTCTCGTTCCTCAATTTTATCAAGCGCAAACGCCTGACGGGTAGCCGCGATATTGTGCTTAATAAACGGCGTTTCTTTTACAAGCTCATTGGGGGCAACCACCAGTTTTTGAACAAGGGATGGAATCACCGCTCCGGCGAATCCTACGACAACATAAAGAGAAATTGCCCCGATGAGCGGCGACAATTTTCCTTTCCATACCCAGAAGGCAGCCGAAATTGCCGCGAGCACTGCCGCAGCCATTGACACCCAAAGTATAAGTATTCTCACGGTTGTGTCTGTATATGTCGCTCCAAATACTAAACCGCTCTGGCTTGTGAGCAACGTAAAGCGGGAAAGATAAGCGCCTGCCACAGCGGTTGCCAAAAAAATGGCAAGCAAAATGCCAAGATGGATTCTTGCCGCGCTGTCTACTTGCAGTCGCTTAAGCGACTGCATACCTGGCTGCATAGACAAATCCGGGAAATGAATGCTGCCTCGCAAAAAATACAGGGTTGCGCAGCCGGCGAGCGATAACAAAACGAGGAATTTGAGCAACCCTAATCCTATTTGAAAGACCGGGAGAGAAAACAGATAAAAGCCGATGTCCTTGCCAAAAACGGGATCTGCCGCGCCGAAAGCCGCGCCTGAAATAAATTTTAAGACCTCCTGCCAATTGCCAGCGGCCACAAGTCCGAAAAAGAGCGCGATTACCAAACTAAAAACAACGGCAAATTTCTTAACGATGTGATTGTCCACATTCACCGGCCGGCCGATTAACGCCGCCGGTAAAGTTGCCATCCAAGAGATTTTTGAGCGGATTGCTAAAGAGAAATTGGCTAACAAAAAAACCGCGGCAAAAATTCCCGCTGCCGAAAACAACGTTATCTTAGCGAGCAGGGATTTAATAAAGATTTGCGTGTAGCCAACCTCGGAAAACCACCACCAATCAGTAACAAGGGCGACAATACTTGAAAAAAGGATAAAAATGGCAAAAAGCCCGATAAATGAGATTTGTGTAAGGTATTTTGGAATAGTCATAATGTTAAGCAATTATAACGATGTTTTGTTGCTGTGTCAAAAACCTTACTTAACTACCCACCCGCCATCAACAACTAAGACCTCGCCATTGACAAAATCTGATTCGTCAGAAGCCAAATAAACTGCGGCCATGGCGATGTCTTCCGGTTCACCGAGACGAGGATAAGGGGTTGAACTCTCTAAGAATTGTTTTGTGGCTAGATCATCTAACATATCCTTTGTCATCGCGGTTTTGATAACACCAGGAGCAATACTGTTAACATTAATCTTTTGCGGAGCGTATTCCAAAGCCATTTCTTTAGTTAAGGCAATCATGCCGCCTTTTGAGGCGCAATAGGCACTGCTTTGAGCAAAGCCGACTAAACCGGCAATGGAGGCGATATTAACAATTTTTCCTTTACCTTGCTTGAGCATTTCTGAAATTACTCTTTTACTGCCCAAAAACACGCTTTTTAGATTAACATCAATAATTTTATCCCAATCTTCCTCGGTCATTTCATGAAGATTGCAAGCCCTATAAATACCAGCATTATTGACTAAAATATCTACCCGGCCGAATTTATCTAAACAAGTTTTTACCATTTGCTCAATGTCTGCTGCTTTACTAACATCTGTTTCAACAAAAACAGCTTCCCCGCCTTCTTTTTTAATTTGTTCCACCATCTCTTTTCCGCCCTCTTCTGACCAATCGGCTATGACTACTTTTGCTCCCTCTTTAACAAAAGCCGAAGCTATTCCTCGACCAATGCCAGAGCCAGCTCCAGTAATAATCGCAATTTTATTTTTTAAACGCATAAGTTTTACTTTTAATGTTAACCCTGTTAAAGATCGCTCTTGAAAATTCTTTTGTGGTATTAACAATTAAATCTCTAATAGGGTTAAGTTTTTAATTAACTTCTCCCGACTAAAAGAAGTGCAGTTTTTTATCTAATTGTTTTGCCATCTCCCCGATTTTATCCTACTAATTTTTTGATATTTTTTCAAGGGGTGAATGGTAACGAGATTTAAATGAGACAGGCTCGCCGTGTTCTTTGATAGTTTTTATTTTTAAGATTTTATTTTTGATTTTGCTTGCCCGCCGTAGCTTTAGCGAAGGCGAGAGCAAAGCGAGTGGTGCTGTATATTGAAGATAATTTGAACATCTATTCATTTTACAAAATTTTATTACCTCTTCTTTTTCTGGAGAGACGATTTTTTTGCTTATTCAATCTCTTCCAAAATTCAAGAGTTTTTGCTAGCCAAACCATTCTTTGATAGGGAGTGGTTTTTTCTAATATATGAATTAAATGTTCATTAACGATTTCTTTTTTCATGTTTTTTGATTTCCTTAAGATTTTCAACATCGATTAAATCCTGTCTTCTGGCCAAATCTTCTTTCATTTTGATTAAATCATCTATCGGAATTATAGGAATAACTAAATCTTTAACTCTGATATGTTTTTTCCTTTTTAAAATCTCAGCGATTTTAGGTAGATTTACCCCAACATCAACCACCTTAAAAGGATCCCTTAGGTTATAAAAAGAAACGACTTTCATGTTTTTTTCTTTGGCTAATTTGGCTAATTTCTCTTTTTGAATAAATTCTTCTTTTTTAATTGGTGTCTTTGGTTTATAGTTTAATTTTATCAAAACATCATAAAGTTTCTCCAGATTTTCTTTTTCCAAACTAACAATTAAATCTAAATCAATGGTTAATCTGGCAAATCCAAACAAAACCACGGCCGCTCCCCCGCAAACCAAATAATTTACACTTGCCTTGTTTAATGCTCGAAAAACCTCTTCGTAAGGGATAATCTCTTGTCGAACCATATCATATTTACTCTATCAAATTAAAGGCAAATTTTCAATTTATTTATATTTTAAAAATGGGACAGGTCTTTCCTCGTCTGCAATTCCTGGTCCGCATTCGCGTAAGTTTTCTGGGGCTATTACTGGTTCCGGATGATCCTTCATCCACTGCTCATATCGGCCATTCTCTTCTTCCAGTTTCTGTTTTTCAGCATTTGGTTCCCTGTATATTTCCTTCATAAAACTATTAACTATGATTAAAAAATTTTCTTCCCCCAAAATATGGCTGAGCTGATATTTTTACAGACCTGCCCCGTAGTCAACCGAGGGTTGTACTACTGGGGCGAACCCATTTTGAAAGATGACCGCCTCCGCCTCGCCCTCGCTTCCGACGGCGATTTTTTCGGCGGGCTAAATTATGTCTTTGGGATTTGAAATGCTAATCAAAGAATAATTTTGCAGGTCAACCGCAATATTGCCCCTGATATAAAGAGTGCTGGAAATAATCTTTGTGATGTTATCCACCTCGCCAACGACTTTTTGAGTGTTATCAACCACTTTCTTGATCTCTTCAACCCTTTCAATTTTTTCTGATGATTTTTTGACAAAAGATTTTTTCTTCATATTTTTCATAATATCATTGTATTGTGAGAACAAGTGAAAGATCATCCATAAAAGTACGGATCAAACTTGCGGCGTAGGCATAATCAAGATGTTGCATTTCTGAATCGCCAATTTTTGTAGTATCAAGTTGAAAATCAAGTTTTGAAGCATAAACCGCAATCTCTTTTTTAATTTCTGGAATATCAATATAGCCCTCGCCTTTAATGATATTGTAATATCCATTTTTAACAGGGAGCAAAAAGAGACCGTGCTTTATAAAAATATCTGGTCTATCTTCTCTACTGTCTTGTTTGCACAAAATACGGACTTCCTTTTCTCCCGTTTCTTTGAACTTTTGACAAGCTCGTTTTATCTGCGTTGCAGAAAGAGGAAACGGTGATTTGCCAAAGTCGTGATCTAAAACTTTATAGTCATCAAAAATTTTCTTCCAAGATTTACTATTTGCCATACATAATCTTTTTATAAATTAGAACATATTTATGAGTAATGTCCAGATTTCCTGCTGAATCATTTTTCTTGTCATCTCCCTCTATGGAAATGACAATAACTTCCTTGATTTTAAATTCTCCGAGGTCTCTCAGAAACCGTTCAACATCTAAAGCCCCAGAAGAAATTGAATCATTGCTATTACGGACATCCTCACAAATAACAGCTAAAATTCCATCGGGCCTTAAAATTTTCTTTGCTTTCTGGATTTTTTTCTCAAAGTTTTCGTCATAATTGGCAATAATCAAATCCAAATCTTGATTTTCAGAAGACAACATATTTAGGAGAGAATACTTGCGCGAAGCGTACCTTTTGACAATATTGGAAAGAGCTTTCTTGACCCAATCTTTTTTGAGGAAAATCCACACTGTTGTCGACTCTAAATCAACATTCTTCATTAAATCTTTCTGGTCGAACTTAGCGATTACATTCCACTTCCTGTTACCATGATTGACCTTTGCGGTTTTCTTTTGGAATACTACCAGATACTCATGGGCAAGCAATAAGAAATTAAATTTAATACTATTGTTATACCAGAAGCCAGTTGTTTTGCAGTTATGTTGCCTCTTAATAATTAGGTTCTTTATATCAAAACCGGCCTCCAAATATTTGTTAATGGTCCAGAAACCCAGCGGAATTACATTTTTATTTTTTCGCATATCCCCAATTAGGATTGCACAAAAATGATTGTCTTTAAGTATTCTGAAACTTTCTTGCGCAACCCGACCCATCGCAGTAAGAAATTGTTTGTATTCTAGGTGTGATAAATCTCCATTTCTTTTATCTGTATATTGAATAATATTGGAATAGGGAGGGTGGGCGCAAATTAAATCAACCGTGTTCGGTCTGATAAAATCTAGATTTTTTGCATCACCTGTTCTTAATGTGATTTGAGGAGCAGACTCACCGTTGGGAATCTCGAAATCTAGATTAGTTTCCGATAGTGCAATAGCATAAGGATTGATATCAACACCAATAAAATCTCTATTTAACAGTTTACATTCAACTGCCGTAGTGCCGGCGCCACAAAAATAATCAACAACTAAATCATTTTTTTTTGAATATCGAGAAATAACGTTGCGCGGGATATATGGAGACCAGTTGCCCCTGTAATTACCATTATGTGTAGCCCAAGCGCCCCTAGATTTAAAACTCCAAACAGTGGTAGTTTCTGCGGTAAATTTTTTTGGAGTAAGAACAAGTGCCAGTTTTTTCTTACTCATCAGAGGATTAGATACATTTACTCCCATTTCTCGAGTAATTGCTTTCTCGATAAACTTCAAATTAACGCCTAGGCGTTCCCCAATTTCCTTGTCGGACAAACCGTTCTTCTTGTTTTCAACAATCTCTTGGATAATTTTAGTATTCATCATGAAAAAAATATGATAATTAAAAAATTTCCTTTCTTCAAAATCAAAATGTGGTTCCCTCCTTCGCTAAAGCTACGGACGGGCAAGCGAGCCGAGCCCGAATAAATTTATTTCGTAAATTTTTTGTTTCGCTTTTCACCCTTCCTCGTCTACCCAATCTTCTTTATTGATTTCTGCTTGTTTTAAAATCCGAAGAATGAGATCTGGACTAATATCTTGAGAATGAGGATTGGGGATAGTGAGGGTTAAATTTCCTTTAATCATGTAGGGGTGTTTTCCTACTTGATATGGCCCTTCAAAACCAAATCTTCTGAGTCGTTTCATTAACTCTCGCCAAGAAACAGGTTTAAGCTTTGGCATAAACCTTGTCAAAAGAGATTTTTTTATAGGGAATCTTAAAATTTGGAATTGGTAGGTTTTTTTTCAATCTTAAAATCACCCAACCCTCGAAAGTTTCCAAAAGATTTTTCCGGCATTCTTCTAAAGTTTTTCCGGTTGCCCAAACCCCTTTTAATTCGGGAATTTCTCCGTAATAATCCTTTCCCTGATCAATCAGTTCGTATTTAGCTTTATTTAAATAAGAAATTAAAAACTCTTGAAACATAATTTATATTTTACTTTACCAAAATAGAAAAATATGTCAAATTTTATTGGTGCTGTATTCTTAAAATAGTTCGAACGCATTTCGCCGCCGCGGGCGGCGAAGAAGTCCCCCCGCGAAAATTCGGAGTGGCTTCGCCGCGTTCTTTAACAACCTGCCCCGTGGCGAACGCAAGGCGTTCTACTACCGGGGTTTGGCGGCAAATTCTTTATTTTTTCTTTTTTTCAATAAACTTCAATGTTTTAAGATAAACATTTTTAACGCCGTTGTTCGTCTCTTTTTTAATAAGTTCTTTCATTTTGGGAAGCAATATTCTTTCCGCGTTTGAATTGCTTTTAGCAATCTCGCCCAAAGCAAAAGCCACGCTCCATCGCACCACTGTTCCTTTATCTTTTGCGTTCTTTAAAAGCGCGGGAATTGCTTTTACGGTTTTATCTGAGAACTTCAACGTCAAATTAGCAATTATTCTGGCGCATTCCCACTTTACTCTCGGCGCTTTATCTTCCAAATGGCAAATTACAAAATCAAGATGGGGCGCGATAATCTCAGGATTGTCTTGCGAGGCATACTCCAAAGATTCTATCAAATGCCCTTGATCGCCAGCAGGCGCGGATTCAAAATACCCGACAATTTCACCAATAAACTTTTTGTCCTTTTTAATCTCTTTTGCCAAAAGAGTAATTTTCTCTTTCGGCTCGTGTTTTGATTTTAAGATTTCTTCAATTTTACCCATATTACTTTTTCCATCTTTTGAGCATGGGAATAAAAGTTTTTGTCTGTTCAATTTGCGCTTCGGGCATTTTCATTTGTCTCATAATTTCAGCGCATTTTTCAATCATCTGTTCTACCGTTATATTTGGCTCGGTAAATTTGCCGTTTTGAAAACAATAATGGCAATATTCCTGATTTTGGCTGCCATCGGCATTGGTGCCAAAATCTTCCGGCTTTGCCATCGGCATAGCGCAACTTTGACAAAATGGTCCTTGTGTTTGTGTTGTGTTCATATTTTTCACCTCACTTTCTTTTAATTAAAATTTATTCAACCTTTTCATTATAACAACTTTTCTAAATAACACCTAACATTTTAACGACAAATTTTTTCAAAATTATGAATCCTCAATTACGGATTTAAGTTTCGCGTCCTAAAACTCTCTTTTTTCCCTTAGAAGGTAATTTTTCGCAGGCAAGACGGAGAACAAGCCGAGGGATTTTTTGCCGCCATTTCATAAGAAATTTGACCGTCTCGTCTGGAAATCTTCCGCCTGCCTCTTTTAAAAGCCAGCCAACTCCTTTTTGAACCATATCGTCTTCGTCTTGTATAAGTTTTTTAGCGATTCGCAATGCCTGTTGCAAATATATTCCTTTCCTTATCGGTTTTACTAAAGCCACGGCTGCCGCTCGTCTGCGCCAGCGGTTTTTTGATTTTGTCCATTGAGAAATTATTTTGATTTTAGTTTCATCTTTCAAAATTATTGGCGCAAGCAACCAGCCACAAAGCATATCAATATTTGCCCAATTCTTTATGTAATCTATCCACTCGTCAAGCTTATCAAAAGTTGAATCATCAAAGTAGTTTTTAAATTCTTTTAAAATCGACTCGGCTACGGTTGCTTCTTCAAATACCCCGCTTTTATAAAGTTCGTCTGCCACTTTTAAAGCGGTATCAAAATCTTTTTCTTTTTTAAGTTTTTTAGCAAAAGATTCCGCGAGCTTTCTTGTTTCGGGGACCTTGAGAGCTAAAAGTTTGGTTTCGTTGCCAAATAATGCCCTTGCTTTTTCTCTTTCTTCTTCGGTCTTTGTGTCGGCTTTATTTTTTAGCTCTTTCCTAATTTGTCCGATAATCTGTTTTGAATTCATGTTATTTGAGTAAATCCTCAATTGAAACGCCCAATGCTTTGGCGATTAAATAACGAGCGCAAACACCATCCCAATTACAAAACTTCCAATTGTTCCATTCACAAACTCCACAGCAAGCAACTTGTTTGGATAGGTTGATTGAATCCACATATCAAAAAATCTCGGAAAGATTTTTACAACAACCAAGATAAGACCAAAAACGAGGATTTTCATCAAAACTTCATCGGGAAGAACAGGTCTTACCAAAGCGAAAACAAAAGCCCATAACATACATTGAGCCAATATGCCAATATATTGAAGGCCAATATATTTTGGAATACTCTGCCATTTTTTTAATCCGGGTGAACCTTCGGCGCTTTTGTAAATCTTTGCAACAAAAGGATTCGTATATAAAATACTACCAACGATAAACCATACTACAGAGGCAATACCACCACCAAAAATTGTTTGTAAAATATCCATAATTTTTACCTCTTAACCATTACTAACTACTCAAATTTTGCGCCAGCAAAATTTATGTGCCACGGGTGGGACTCGAACCCACACGGGATTTCTCCCAACGGATTTTAAGTCCGTATTGGTTACCAATTACAACACCGTGGCAAAAATGTTGAGGCGCCGGCCGGAATCGCACCGGCGTAAGCGGTTTTGCAGACCGCCGCGTAGGCTTCTCCGCCACGGCGCCGACTTCATTTTACCCTAATTTTCTTGTTTTATCAAACGTTAGTGAAGATAGAAAAGAGATTTATCTCTTTGATTTCAATTTTTCTAAGATTTCCTCAATTCTTCCGGCTTCAACCGTCATTTTTTCCAAAACAAAGAGCAATCTCGGCAAGGGTCTCATTTTAAGTCGTTTGTTTATTTTTTGCTGGAGAAAATAAATTTCTCGCCTTAAAATTTCAAGGATTTCCCGGCTTATTTTTTCGGGAAAGACGCTAATAAAAACCCTGCTTTCGCTTAAATTGGGCAGGGTTTCAACTCTGGTTATGGTAACCAAAACGTCTTTGGGAAAATCAATTTCCTTTAAAATAATCTGACCCAGTTCTTTTTTGAGTAATTGATTAACTCTCGGAATTCGCTTTGACATTAAAGTCCGGCTCTTCTTTTTTCGTAAAATAATAGGACGTCGCCTTGTTCGGTCTTCACGTCGCCGGCAAATAACATTCCGCAATCCTGACCTTTAATTACTTTTTCCACGTCTTTTTTATCCCGCTTAAGGTTAATTAGTTTTCCCTTGCCAATGATTTTCTCATCCCTCAAAACCTCAATTGAGACGCCCCTCTTGATTTCACCTTCAATTACCTTGCCGCCAATAATTTGACGGTTTTTCTCATCTAAAAATAGGGCTAAAATTTTCACTTTCCCCAAATCAACCCGAACTTCCTCCGTCTTTGTCCTGCTCTCAATGATTTTGCGGACACCCTCAACTAATTCATAAATAATACCGAATTGAAATATTTTAACTTTTTCTCTTTCGGCAAAAACCTGAGCCACTGAGTCCGTTTTTACTCTAAATCCCAAAATAATCGCCCGAGCGCTTTTTGCCAACCTAATATCCGATTCATTTATTTTGCCCACCTCTGATTTCAAAATTCTTAAAATTATTTTCTCGCGCCGTGCGTCGCCAGAGGCTATGCCGGCGGCGCGAGGAATTTCTTTTAAGACCTGCTCAACGACTTCCAGCGAGCCCAAAACATCGGCTTTCAATATTAAATTCAGAACCTTTTGTTCAGGACCTACTTTTAAAACCATTAAAGTTCTCTTTTCTTTTGACGGCTTAAGGCTGCCTTTTGCGCTTTCAACGTTGAAAAAAACTTTAAAATTTTCACCAACCCTCGGCACTTCTTCAAAACCAATGACAATAACCGGGTCTGAGGGCTGGGCTTTCTCAATTGGTCTTCCTTGAAAATTTTCTAAAACCTTGATTTTTCCGAAAGTGGAAGGGGTTGCCAAAATATCGCCCGCTTTCAAAATTCCATTATTCAAAATTAAAGTAGCGGTTGGTCCTCTTTGGCTGTCTAAATATGACTCAATAATCGTTCCTTCGGCTGGTTTTGTCAGGTCCGCTTTTAATTCCCCCATTTCCGCCATCAAATTTATTATCTCCAAAAGTTCTTCAATTCCCTGGCCGGTTTTAGCCGAAACCTCAACCGAAGGGACTTTTCCGCCGAGCGATTCAACTAAAAGCCCTTCTTTTCTTAATTCCCCTTTTATTTTTTCCGGGTTTGACTCCGGCATATCAATTTTATTTAAGGCAATAATAAACGGAATTCCGGCTAATTTTATCTGAGCAATTGCCTCTTTTGTTTGGGCTTGAACCCCTTGAGCGGCATCTACGACCAGTATGGCTACGTCAGCTACCTTTGCTCCTCGCAACCTCATAGCTGAAAATGCCTCATGACCCGGCGTATCAATGAAGGTGATTTTTTTGCCTTCTTTTTCGGTTTGGTAAGCGCCGATATGCTGAGTAATTCCACCGGTTTCCTTTTCGGCAATGTGCGTCTTTCTAATATAATCCAAAATAGAGGTCTTGCCGTGGTCAACATGACCCATGACCACTACCACCGGCGGTCGGGATACTATGTTTTGTTTTTTTTCTTCAATCATCTTAGAATAAAATCCTAAATTCGAAATTCCAATATTCCAAATATTTTGTTTTGAATTTTGGATTTGGCTCATTAGGATTTGTTTCGGATTTCGGATTTCGGATTTCGGATTTGCGAGCCTTTGGCTCGCCCTATTGCTTCTTTTTCTTCTTCGGATAAGGTGTATTTTGAAATTCCTTCTTTAATTGGTTTTCCATAAGTCCTGTTTCCCTCCCTGGTATAAAGGCTGGTAATGATGACCCCGCTGTCATTGCCGTCTAAAAGAGCAATTGAAAAGCTTTGATTTGAACCAATGTCAGAAAAGGGATTGTATCTAAAAATACTAATTTTTTGAATGGAAAAAACGCTTTCTTCTTTTAAATTTTTTAGTTCTTTTGAGAGTGTTTCAAAATTTTCCTTTAAATCCTTAAACTGAGCCAGAATTTCTTCCAAATTTTCCGGCTCTTTTTTCTTTTTTTTAAAAAAACCAAACATAGTTTAAAATTTTCAATTTTCAATCAAATCCCAATCTACTAATTGCGTTAAAAATCAATCTTTATTGATTTTTAGACTGCGAAGCAATTAGTAATTTCAATTTCCCAATTTTCAATTAAGAATTAAATTCTGTTTCTAATTATAATGTAATTTAGCACTAATTTCGTTTCTAATCAACCCCTTGCCCTAAACGGGAATCGAACCGTCGGGCACCCGATTGGCGAAGCCAATTTAGGGTGTACTGATTCATATGTATTATAAAAGGGCGTTATCAAAAACGCCTTAAACCAATTGCGCAACACCCGACGTTGCGCAGGATAATCGCTTCGCTCAATTTCAAAATTATAGTTTAAAGTTCAAAGTTTTTGTTTTAAATTTCATAACTTTTAATTTTGAATTGCAACTTTTAACTTTGCACTTTTAACTTTTAACTTTGCACTTTTAACTTTTAACTTTTCCAGGGTCGGGCCTCTGTCGGTTTTGCTATTTTACCTTGGAATCGGTTGAGGTTAGACCTCAACCGATTCCTCATTTTTCCATTTCTACTGAAGCGTAATTTTCAGGGCGGTAATTTCCATCTCTCTTTTAATGTTTTTGTCGGAAGTTACGGTTAT
>JAHIOY010000097.1 GCA_018894495.1 Patescibacteria group bacterium | reverse complement strand
TGTTGCGGGGGGCCGAATTGCACGGCCGTCTCGAGGTTATGGGCCTCGCAAGATACTACTTCTCCACCCCGCGTCATAAGATTACCTCAATCTCGAATAAAAATCAAATATCAAACCCCGCCCTTTCTATATCCTCCAAATAAAATCTTGCTTTGTATTATTTTTAACAAAGACAAAAATATTCAAAGTTTGGAAAGTTTGGAAAGGGCGGGGTCAAAGAACGTCTAAGTCCTTTAAAGCCGACTCGTAAATTTCTAAAATTTTTTTTGCTTGCTCAAGTCCCAATTTATAATCCGGGTCAAGACGAATATCGTTGCTGATTTGGTGAGCTTCCCTAACCTGGTCAAGATTTAAAATTGTGCCCGAACCCAACCTTCTCAATTTTTCTTCAAAGGCGCCGCCGAGAAGATTTTCCACGGTTACTAATGCTTTCTCTAATGAAGAATTTGCTTCGGTAACTGCCAATTTCCATTCAGTTTCCTTTTCTGTATCCAATCTCTTCTTAATTTTAGCCCATTCCTTATTAAACTTTCCTGCTCCATAAGGACGATAAGTCAAAAACTCTTTTAAATCATAGATGAACCACCACTTTGTCCAGCCGGTTCCGAAAACTGCCGCCCAAATAATAAATCCGACGGCTAAAACAGAGACAATTAAAAACAGAGTTTTCAAAACCAGCAGCCAGCCGGCGATATCGGGGTAAATAATGAAGGAAACAATGTCAATTAAATTCATAGTCTAAAAATCAAGATTGATTTTTAACGAAGTTAAAATTGTTCAAAAATTTTTCCGATTTCCAAAATTTTATTTTCCTCAAATGGTCGGCCAATGATTTGAAAGCCGACTGGTAAATTTCCTACCTTCCCCGCCGGAATTGAAATTGCCGGCAGACCAGCCAAGTTAACCGAAACCGTAAAGATATCGGAAAGATACATCTTTAAAGGGTCGTCAATTTTCTCTCCAATTTTGAAAGCAGGAATTGGAGAAACCGGGGTCAGAATAACATCAACTTTTTTAAAGGCTTCGGCAAAGTCATTTTTGAGCAAAACCCTAACTTTTTGAGCCCGGAGGTAGTAAGCATCGTAATAACCGGCCGACAAGACATAAGTTCCCAACATAATCCTTCTTCTTACCTCGGCCCCAAATCCCTGTTCCCTGCTTTGCAAATAAACATCTAATAAGTTTCGGATTTCGGATTTCGGATTTCGGATTTCGGAGTGTCCATATTTAATTCCGTCAAAACGGGCTAAATTAGCGCTAGCTTCAGCAGTGGCAATTATATAATAACATGGGAGGGCATATTCTATATGAGGCAAAGAAATTTCTTCAATTTTTACCCCCATTTCTTCATATTTTTTTATCGCATCTTTTATTATTTTTTCTACTTCTGGATCAATCCCCTTAACAAAGTATTCCTTCGGCACCCCGATTTTCAAGTTTCGAATTTGGAATTTGGAATTTAGAATTTGTTTCGAATTTGGAATTTGGAATTTAGAATTTATTGAAGTACTATCCATTTCGTCTTGCCCGGAAATTGCCTCAAAAACTATTCTTGCGTCTTCAACCGTCTTCGCGAGCGGCCCAATTTGGTCTAAAGACGAAGCAAAAGCAATTAAGCCGTATCTGGAAACCGCTCCGTAGGTCGGCTTCAATCCAACTAATCCGCAAAAGGAAGCCGGCAGCCGTATTGAGCCGCCGGTATCTGAACCTAAAGCAAAAATGCATTCGTTAGCGGCAACAGCCGCAGCCGAACCCCCTGAGCTCCCACCGGGAACTCGAGTTAAATCGTGAGGATTTCGAGTTGGCCCGAAAGCCGAATTTTCGGTTGAAGAACCCATAGCAAATTCGTCTAAGTTCGTTTTGCCCAAAATTATTGCCCCAGCCGCTTTCAATTTCTTTATAACTGTTGCATCGTAAGGCGCGATATAATTTCCCAAAATTTTAGAGCCGGCCGTGCATCTCACACCCTCAACTAAAATAATATCTTTAATTGCGCAAGGAATCCCGGCCAAAACCGGCAACTCCTTTCCTTCTAAAATCAGAGCATCAATTTTTTTTGCTTGAGAAAAAGCTAAGTCTCTCGTTATTGTTAAAAAGGCATTAATCTTTTTATCCTCGCTTTCTACCCGAGCCAAAAAAGCCCGGCAAAGCTCAATAACTGAAAATTCCTTTTTAATTAAACTCTGATGGACCTCTTTTATTGTAAAGTTTTTTATTTCCATTTTTCTCATTTTTTCCTGCGGGCCTTGACAATCGGCCATAATTTGCTATGCTGGTAGCAGACCCTCGGATGCCGCACCGCCGTAATCATTCGACGCTTAAGCATCCGGGTTTTTATTTTAGAGCTAATCTTTTTAACTCTTCGTATTCAATTATTTTATTGGGTTTTTCTTTTCCTCTCATGGTTAAATAACAAACCGAATGAACTTTTGATTTTTTGCCAATTTTATCAAAAAAAAACTTCTGGTAATTTAGTAAAAAATCTACTCCACATCTCCAGAAACATACTTTTTAGCATTTTATCTTTCCCGTAATATTCTTCGTCAATTACAATTTCTGAAAGGTTTTTAAATTGAGCGTATTTGAATACCAACACAACACCAGCAATGAAGGTTCGATAAACAAATAATCTTGGCTTACCTTGTTTTCTAAATTCTTCTTGTAATTTTCTTTTTGTCTTTCTATTGATTAAAATTGTAAATGATTTTTCATTAGATAATCCAATAATCGTGTCTTTATTCGTCTGTTCTATTTTGTTCGACTGATTAATCTCAATTCTCATAATGACTATCTAACCTTGTAGTTTAAACTAAATTTTAAAATGTGTACGTCCCTATTTTGGATAATCTGACAGAGAGTGGCCTCTGTTTAATCCGTCGATTTAAGATTTTACAGGGAGTCGCCCCCTGTAAAATCTTATTTCTCAGCTATTTTGTATTTCTTTAATCCTTCCACATAATGTTTTTGGATTTCCATCGCGGTTAAAGCCCGATTGTAAATGCGGACTTCGTCAATGATGCCATAAAAATATCTGTCAGAATGGGTAGCCCCAATTCGCATATTGTTAGTATTTCCAACATTACCAGACCAAGTATCAAACCCCGCAGAAGCCACAGCGTTTAGAAAAATTCGGGAAGTTACTCCATCCCAAGTTCCTATAATATGAGACCACTCCTCATTTTTTACTAAAAGGTCCATCGCAAATAAAAGACCATGAACTTGACCGCTGGTATCCCATAGAAGAAAACTTGGCCAAACAGTATTTGAATCAGGACCTACTAATTGTAAAAGATAACTATTGCCGTAATCTCCCACTATGGCTTTCCACGATGTAGATGGAGATGGTTTCACCCAGGCCTCAATCGTGAGCGCATTAGTAATATTCAAACTCGGATTATTCCCAGCATTCACATAATCATTTATGCCGTCAAAATACAAAGCTTTTCCAGTTAGTCCTTGAACTCCGTCTGTCCAGCAAGGACAGGAGCCTGAAGAACCACCAGGACAGGAACCAGCAGTACAAGTTCCGTCTCCTAATGTGCCAGTATTGTAGCCGGTGGCATCAGTGACTTTATTGCCGCTTCCTTCGTTGAAATTCCAGTCGCCGACAATATCGCCTCCTAATTGGGCTTTAATACTTCTTGCCCATTGTAAGGTTTTGGCAATCTGGGCTTTTTCTCTGGCTCCTTTTAAAGCAACCAGGACAATACTGCTCAAGAGAGTGATTGTAGCAATAACCACTAATAATTCAATTAAGGTAAACCCGCCTAAATTTTTCCTTGAAAAATTTTGGAGGGTAAAAGACTTTTCCTTATTATTTTTCATAAAGTTTGCGGAGGCCCGTCCTCCGCAAGATTTTAGTTAAAAAATTGATTTCACTTTTAAATAGCCGTCTTTTGTTTCCGGCGCCAATTTCATTAACTTTGAACTTTGAACTTTTAACTTTGAACTTTCCTCATCTTCCCTTGCCGCTTCCTCAATTTTAACCGGCCGAGTTTCATCTTTGACTTCTGAAATGTCCACTTCTTTCAGTTTTTCAAAATAATCCAAAATTGAAGAAAGCTCTTTCTGGAACTTTTCTATCTCCCTCTCGGTTAAGCCGAGCCGAGCAAGTTTTGCAATATGTTTAACTTCTTCTTTGGAAATCATACTAAAATTTCTAATTTCTAATTGTTCTAATTTCTAATCAAATCCCAATACCCAAACTTCATAAGTTTAAAGTTCAAAATGCAAAGTTCAAAATTACAGTTAAAAGTTCAAAGTTTTTGAATTTAAATTTCATAACTTTTAACTTTGAATTGCAACTTTTAACTTTTAACTTTTAACTTTTAACTTTGTTC
>JAHIOY010000096.1 GCA_018894495.1 Patescibacteria group bacterium | reverse complement strand
TTCTTTAGAATTTTCTATAATTCTATTGGTTTATTATAACCTAAATATTGGCTATTGACGACTATTTAAAGATACTCTACAATTAGAGTGTAGTAGAAAATAAATAGAAAGTCAATAGCAATAAACTTATGCTTACAAAACGCCAAAAACAAACCCTTGATTTTATAGCTTCTTTTCAGAAAAAGAGGGGCTTTTCGCCTTCTCTCGAGGAAATAAAAAAGTATCTCAAGCTATCGTCTGTATCTACGGCTCATCACCATGTTAAAAAACTTCAAGAAAGCGGCTATTTACAAAAAGAATATAACCAGCCAAGGGCAATGTCGGTCAGAAACGAAAAAGCAACAATTGAAGTTCCGTTAGTTGGAACAATTGCCGCGGGTCAACCAATAGAAGCAATTGAAGTCCCTGGCGAAACAATAACTGTTTCAAAAGATGAGGTCGGAAAGTATGGCAAAAATTACGCATTGCGAGTGCAAGGCAATAGCATGATAGATGAAGGGATTTTTGACGGCGATATTGTAGTCATTAGAAAACAAGAATCTGTCGACAATGGTCAAACCGTTGTAGCGATTATTGACGACAATGAAGCCACCCTCAAAAAAATTTACAGAGAAAAAAATCGTGTCAGATTACAACCGGCAAATCCTACTCTTTTTCCTATTTATAGAAAGGAAGTGGAAATACGAGGAGTTGTTGTAAAAATTATTAGAAATTTAGAAACGCAAATTGAAAAAGAGAAAGTAAAAGATGAAAAATATATTAGAAGAATAGATTATTCATGGGATTATAAAGGCGAAAAAACAAAAACATATACTCACGGAATACACACATACCCTGCGATGTTTATTCCTCAAGTCGCAAGACGACTTTTAGAAAATTTCAGTCAAACTGGCGATACTATTTGCGATATTTTTTGCGGGTCAGGAACCGCTTTAGTTGAAAGCAAACTTTTAGGACGAAATGCCTACGGCATTGATTTAAACCCGCTAGCAATATTTTTAGCAAAAGCCAAAACAACTCCAATTAACCCCTCCAAACTTACAAATAAATACTTTAAACTTATTGCGGAAATCGAAAAAATAAAAGATCAAGAAATCGAAAAACCAATTTTCAATAATATTGATTTTTGGTTTAAAGAAAAAGTCATTATTCAATTGGCAAAAATTAAAAAAGCAATTTTAAAAATAAAAGATGATTCTGTTAAGAATTATTTTATGGTTTCTTTTAGTGAAACTGCGCGGTTATCCTCAAACACAAAAAACGGCGAATTTAAACTTGTTAGAATAAAAAAAGAGAAATTAGAAAATTATAATCCCGATGTCTTAGGAATATTCAAAAAGAAAACAGAAGCGAACATAAAGGGAATGACGGATTTTTACAAAGACGCAAACAAAGAAACTTGGACGAAAATTATCTACGGCGATTCTTCAAAAGATAATGGGATAAAAGCAAGCTCAATTGATTGCATTATTACTTCGCCACCTTACGGCGACAGCAGAACGACTGTTGCTTATGGTCAATTTTCTCGTCTTTCGGCCCAATGGATAGATATTTTTGAAGATCCGAATAAAGCCTCTGGCGTAGATAATGAATTGCTTGGCGGAAAAGCGACAAAAACTCTTGAACACTCTTTGGACTCAATCTATTTAAAAGATTCTTTAGATAAAATTGCAAAAATAGACGAAAAAAGAGCTAAAGATGTTTTAAGTTTTTTTATTGGTTTAAACGATTGCCTAAAACAAGCTTATAAAATACTAAAGCCCAAAAAATATTTCTGCTTGGTCGTTGGCAATCGGCTCGTAAAACAAGTGCGAATACCGACTGATTTTATAATTGCGGAATTGGGCGAGAAAATTGGCTTTACTTGTGAAGATGTTTTTGTAAGAAATATTCCGGGCAAGAGAATGCCTATCAGAAACTCACCCACGAATATTGTCGGAGCACTGGAGGAAACAATGAATAAAGAGAGTATTGTTGTTTTGAGAAAAATCTAAATAATTTGAGTAAAGTTATCAAAAAGATGAAGGAAGTCCCTTTTATTTATCCTAAAAGCCGTGCCGTGATCGTGATATTTTTCTTTATTTTTTCCACTTCTATAAACACCAATCCTATAGCTTTTAATTCAACATCGCCAACGTCAGGAAGGCGCAAATTATTTTCCTTAATGCCTAAAATATCCTCAAGGGTTTTGCCAATACCAGTATCATGCGCTCGATGGGTTTTAACAAAACCCATTGCCTTAATTTTTTCAAAGCATTGGCAAATTCTTTCAAAGAGCGGTTTAACTTATTTTTCCATTGCAACTAGCTTAATTTGAACTAATTCCTGGAAACCATATTCCCCGTGTTCACGACCCATTCCCGACTCTTTATAACCGCCGAAAGGATTACAAGGTAGCCAATGGTCTCCCTTATTAATCTCCACTGTTCCGGTCTCAATTTTTTGGGCGATACGGAGCGCTCTTTTTCTGTCGCTCGTCCAGATTTGAGCGCCGAGACCGTAGATTGTGTCATTAGCCAGATTAATTGCTTCCTTCATTGCCAACAACCTTTGATTCAACTATGTCTTTCAATTTTTTAACAACATCGTCAAGAGATTGTTTAATGGGTTTTCCAATTTCCTTTGTGATGAGAAGGGCAAGTTCTTTTTTTCTCTTCATAAATTCACGATAGATTGGCCAAAGAAGTTTGACTCTTTTTGAAACCCCCAGTTCTTTCCAGAACGTTTTTGCTTTTTGAGCCTCGGCCACCTTTTGTTTAATTTCGCCAAGCGAAGAAACATTAACATAACCGATTACTTCGTAATTTTTTGCCGGGTTGGTAGATATTAATTTTTTCATAAATAATTCATTCTTAATTGGACTTTTTATTATGTTTATCGGTAAAAATATCTTTATGCTATCTTTATTTTACACCATTTCAATTAAAAATCACGACCCTTTCAAACTTAAAGTTGTAAAAAAAACTATTATTTCCTTATACTCCTGAACTCTGCCATGGCAAGGTTCGGGAGTATGGAGAAAATTGACCTGAGATTGTTGAATAATTTGGGGGGTTCTTCAAAAAAACATAGATTTAGGTTAAAATACAATATTCTAACGGGGTGAAAAACTATGCGAAAAAATATAGAAGAAGAAATTGCTAATATTCATAGGGCTGTGGTTTTTGGGATTAGAGATTATTTTAAAAAATCTGGTTTTAAAGAGGCAATTTTAGGTTTGTCGGGAGGGATTGATTCTAGTGTCACTGCTTGTTTAGCTGTTCGGGCTTTGGGCAAGAAAAATGTTTTGGGAGTAAATCTGCCTTCCCCTTATTCTTCAAAAGAGGGGATAGCCGACGCCAAAAAATTAGCCAAAAATTTAGGAATAAAACTAAAAATTTTGCCCATTAACTCTATCTATCAGGTCTATTTGGAGTTCCTGAAAAATTATTTGGGCAAAAAAATGTCGGTCGCCAAAGAGAATATTCAGGCAAGAATTCGGACAAACATTTTAATGGCTCTGGCAAATAAAACCGGGGCTTTGGTTTTGTGCACGGGCAATAAAAGTGAATTGGTTCTGGGTTATTGCACCCTGTATGGGGACTTGGCCGGCGGATTAGCCCCAATTTCCGATTTAACAAAATCAAAGGTCTATCAATTAGCAGAATATATAAATTCAAAAAAAGAAATTATTCCTCATCAAATCTTGGAAAGACCTCCTACTCCTGAATTGAAACCTGGCCAATTGACAGAAAAGGAACTCTTTCCCTACAAAATTTTAGACCCAATCATTGAACTTTATCTTGAAAAGGGGTCTTCAGAAAAAGAAATTATAAAAAGGGGTTTTCCTTCAAAACTTGTCAAATGGGTGATTGAAAGAATTAAGAAAAATGAATATAAAACAAAGCAGGCGCCGCCGGGATTGAGGGTGACGAGTAAGGCATTTGGGATTGGTCGGCGAATGCCCATTGCCACCAAATACGACTTTGACGATTATTAAAATAATTTTATAATTTTATGGCAAAAAATTACCTTAGCAAAGGCGAGATTGTCATATATAAAAGCTCGCAGGGACCTGAAATTCAAGTAAAACTTGAAAAGGATACGGTATGGCTGACGCAAAAACAGATGGCTATCCTTTTTGAAAAGAGGATTCCAACGATAAATGAACATATTAAAAATATCTTTAAGAAAGGTGAATTAGAAGGAAATTCAGTTATTCGGAAATTCCGAATAACTGCCGCTGATGGTAAAACTTACGGAACTCAATTTTATAATTTAGATGTCATTATCTCTGTTGGGTATCGCGTAAAATCCCATCGTGGTACGCAATTCCGAATCTGGGCTACAAAAACGCTTAAAAACCATCTTGTTGAGGGCTATACCATTAATGAAAATAGATTGCTGGCGGCTAAGGAAAAATTGAGAGAACTGCAAAACGCAATTACCTTTTTGCAGGAAAAATCAAAGCATAAACTTTTAACCGGTCAAGAGCGGGAGATTTTGAATTTGCTTGCCAATTATTCCAAAACCTTGACGCTTTTAGATCAGTATGACAAAGAAAAATTGCCGCTTGTCAAAAAAGCAAAAGGAAAATTTGTTTTAGAATACAGCCAAGCAAAGCGCGTTGTGCAAAGCATTAAAAAGAATTTGCTCGCTAAAAAAGAAGCCAGCGATTTATTCGGGCAGGAAATTGGAGAAAAATTTCAAGCCGCTCTCGGAAGCATTTATCAAACATTTGACAGAAAAGAAGTTTATTCTTCTTTAGAGGAAAAAGCCGCGCATTTTTTGTATTTTGTCATAAAAGACCACCCGTTTGTTGACGGCAATAAACGGATTGGCTCCTTTTTGTTTGTGTATTTTTTAGATAGAAACAATGAACTTTATAGAAAAAACGGAGAGAAGAAAATAAACGATAATGCTTTAACCGCCTTAGCCCTACTTATTGCCACAAGCGACCCAAAAGAAAAAGATGTTTTAATTAAAATAATTTCCAACCTTATAAGCAATTAACTATGTAGGGGGACGGATGAAAATGCCATCGCCGCCAAATACGATTTTAACGATTTACTAAAATAACCTTATGACAAAAATAGTAAAATCCAATACATCTATGGACAAACGGATTTGGACGTGCGACGTCCGATAATAATTCCACGGTTACTTCGACAACGGATTCTGAACTGGACGCATGGATGAAACTTTCCAGAGTATTGGGTGGAGTGCCCATACGATCGGTTAATATTGAAGAAGAAAGATACCGAAGAATAAAAGAGCAAGAAATTCTAAGCCGTGAGGTAGTAAGTTATCTCCGCCGGCGCGGAGTGGTTGAAAGCGGAGATAAACCATTTCCTACAGGGTATCAATTAGGTCAATGACAGCCAAATAACGCATTACATCCGAGAAACTCAAGAGTTTCAGCAAAGATTAACCATGCTATAATAAAAACA
>JAHIOY010000095.1 GCA_018894495.1 Patescibacteria group bacterium | reverse complement strand
GGTCCTTGTCCTTGTTCTGGCGGTCCGCCGGCTGGCGGATTGTCGCCGCCTTTTTGATACATTTGAGCTCCAATTTTCTGAATTGCTTGAGATAAATCAGAGCTCTTGGTTTTGAGCTCCTCTATATTATCACCATCTTTAACTTTTTTCAACGTTTCAATTTTTTCCGCAACTTCTTTTTTTATTTCTGGCGAGACCTTTTCGCCGAGCTCGCTCAAGGTTTTTTCCGATGTATAAACCAAATTGTCGGCTAAATTTTTGGCTTCACTCAATTCCCGCTTCTTTCTATCTTCTTCAGCATGCAGTTCGGCTTCTTTTTTCATTTTTTCCACTTCTTCTTTTGATAATCCGATTGAACCCTCAATTCTGATTGACTGAGACCTGTTCGTTGCTTTGTCTTTTGCCGTGGCTTTTAAAATTCCATTGGCATCTACGTCAAAAGTCACTTCAACCTGGGGCATGCCTCTCGGAGCAGGCGGAAGACCAGTCAAAATGAATTTGCCCAAAGACCGGTTATCAGCCGCCATTGGTCTTTCTCCCTGTAAAACATTGATTTCAACCGAGGTCTGACTGTCGGCCGCGGTTGAAAAAATCTGGGTTTTGGTAGTTGGAATGGTTGTGTTTTTGGCAATCATTTGGGTGCTCACTCCTCCCAGGGTCTCAATTCCCAAGGAAAGCGGCAAAACATCCAAAAGCAAAACGCTTTTTATCTCGCCTTCCGGCGCTCGGCCTTCTTTCTGGGCTCTTAAAATTTCGGCCTGAATCGCCGCGCCCAGAGCCACAACCTCTTCCGGATTAATTGATTTATTTGGTTCCCGGCCAAAAAAGTTTTTAACCGCCTCTCTTACTTGGGGAATCAAAGTCGTTCCGCCAACTAAAACAGTTTCCTCAATTTCTTTCTTAGAAAGTTTGATTTCTTCTAAGGTTTTCTTCACCCGGTCAATTGACCTCTCAACCAAATCCCGAGTCATCTCGTCAAATTTTGCTCGATTTATTTTATATAAAAGATGTTTAGGTCCGGCAGCGTCGGCAGAAATAAAAGGAAGGTTGATTTCGGTTCCTGAAGTGCTTGATAATTCAATCTTTACCTTCTCCGATGCATCTTTTACCCTCTGCAAAGCCAGGGGGTCTTTTGACAAATCAATCCCCTGCTCCTTTTTAAATTGCTCAATGACCCAGTTAATTATTCGCTGGTCTAAATCTTCTCCGCCCAAGTGGGGTTCTCCGCCGGTAGCCAAGACCTCAACCGTATCTGGGGCAACATTTAAAATTGTTACATCAAAAGTTCCGCCGCCAAAATCATAAATCAAGACCTTTTCCGCTTTTTTCCTGCCAAATCCATAAGAGAGGGCGGCCGCTGTCGGTTCGTTAATAATCCTCAAAACATTAAATCCGGCAACTTCCCCGGCGGTTTTGGTCGCTTTTCTCTGGGAATCGTCAAAATTTGCCGGACAGGTGATTACAACATCGGTAATTTTCTCTCCCAATTTATCTTCGGCGTCTAATTTAAGTTTTTGCAAAATCTGTGAAGAAATTTCAATGGGCGTGTACCATTTATCGCCCATTTTTATTTCTACTCCGCCGTCGTTTCTTTCTCTGGTTTCATAAGGCAGGCGCTTTAATTCTTTTTGAATTTCCGGGTCTGAAAATCTCCTGCCAATAAATCTTTTAACGGCAAAAATCGTATTTTTGGGATTAGTTACGGACTGCCTTTTGGCTAAATCCCCTACTAATCGTTCGCCGCTTTTTGCCAATGCCACGATTGAGGGAATTAAAACCGAACCCTCTCGCGATTCAAGGCATTTTGGCTCGCCATGTAAAATGCCCGCCATTTTTGAAATTGATGTGCCTAAATCAATACCTAATATCTTGGACATATAACTATTAACGAATAACGAATTTATTACGAATTTGCGAATAAACGAATTCGTATATTCGTAACTGATTCGATATTCGTTGATTTTTATTTAACGACTTTTACTCTGGCTGGTCTCAGAACCTTGCCCTGTATTTTATACCCTTTTTGG
>JAHIOY010000008.1 GCA_018894495.1 Patescibacteria group bacterium | reverse complement strand
GAAGCTAGAAAAAATATAATTGAAGCTATTGAAGGATATATGGAAAGCTTAATCGCTAATAAAAAATCATTGCCAAAAATCAGGCAAAAAGAGATCTGGGTGGAACATTTTAATATTCCGATGCCAGAAAAATTTAAACTACCCGTATAATGTCTACTTTCCCGTCAATCACCGCCAAACAATTCATCAAGGTTCTCTATAAACTCGGCTTCCAAAAAGATAGGCAAAAAGGAAGCCATTTAATTTTAATAAATATTCAAACCAATCAAATTGTAACCGTGCCTATTCATAAAGGCAGAGACATGGGCAAAGGAATAGTTTTTGGAATTTTAAAAGATATTAAAACAAATAAAGACGAATTTTTAAATTTACTATAAACAATATTAATATGTCAAAATCTATGTCCACAATCTTTTCCGCCATGCAACCAACCGGCGCTTTGCATCTCGGCAACTACTTAGGCGCCCTAAAAAATTGGGTTGACTTACAAAATTCCGGCGACTACAATTGTATTTTTGGAATTGTGGATTTACACGCCATGACCATTGATTATGATCCCAAAAAAATGCCAGACAATATTGTCAATCTAGCCATAGATTATCTTGCTTGCGGAATTGATCCAAAAAAATCATTAATCTTTATCCAATCGCATCTGCCAGAACATACTGAACTTGCCTGGATATTAAATTGCCTAACGCCAATAGCCGAGCTAGAGCGAATGACCCAATATAAAGATAAATCGCTTCAACACAAACATAATATCAATGCCGGACTTTTTGATTATCCTGTTCTCATGACCGCAGATATTTTACTTTACAAAGCTGATACCGTGCCAGTTGGCGAAGACCAAATCCAGCACGTGGAATTTTCTAGAATTATCGCCCGCAAATTTAATAATAAATTTGGAAAAACATTTCCAGAGCCAAAAGCCCTGCTGACCAAATCCGCTCGTTTAATGAGCTTAGTTGAACCAACTAAAAAAATGAGTAAAAGTTATGGCGATAAACATTGCATTTTTCTAACTGACTCGCCAAAAGATATCAAGAAAAAAATCGCCAGCGCGGTCACCGACAGCGGCCCCTCCCCTGCGCGCCTGTCCCGAGCAACCTGTCCCGAGCCGAGTCAAGGGAAGTCGAGGGAAGGAGAGGGATCAAGGGTGGGGTCGTCACCTGGCGTCCAAAACCTCTTTGACATGTTAAAAATTTTTGCCCCGGTCAACGTCCACAAACAACTAATGGACCAACATAAAAATGGCGCGCTCAAGTATGTGGATTTAAAAACTACACTTACTGATGCCGTTATTAAACACCTTAAGCCAATTCAAGTGAAACGCAAAGAATTTGAACAAAACCGCGGACAAATTGGTGAGGTTTTAGTTGAAGGAGCAGAAAAAGCGCAAGAAATTGCAAAAAAAACAATGGGGGAAGTGAGAAAAAAAGTAGGGATAAGATAAAATTTACATTACTGCCACGCTTTACTATGAAAAAAGAAGTGAGACAAAAATTAACTCACTTCTTTTTTCTAATCCTTAATTATTCCAGGAACTAAAAAGATTGTCCTTATCTTATCTTTCCCTTTTCTTCGCTTGGCCAAATTTTTCTCCATTTATGCCAAATCTCACCCTTGTTATCACTAGAAAAAGCAGAATTATCAAAGCTAGTGTAGCCCCCAATACTCAACTTGCCTCTTTTCATCCCCCTTGCAACGTAAGGGCCAGCATCACCCCTAATACTCAATTCTCCTCCCCCCATGTCTGTACCTACTGAATTGCCAGCATTTCCCTCTACTGATATATCCCCTTTGCACATCCTTGCTCCTACTGCATAACCCACATCTCCATGAACATTTATATCTCCTCCTTCCATTTCCTCGCCTAAAGAATGAAATTCCTTTCCCGTTTTGCCAAGATAAATAGATAAATAACATTTCTCTTGATTTCTATATCCAAGATGAGAAAATGGTTCTTTAAAATCCTCCAAATGAAGACGGAAGGAAAGATGTTCAATTTCAGAATGTTCTTTCCCTTTCTTTCTTTCCTGACTTACATATTCTCTAACTGTTTTATTAATAATTGAGGAAACAAAATATCCAAAATAATTTTCCATATCTTTCTCTTTATCTTTCTCTTTCTCAAATTTCTCTAAAAATCTCCTTATTACTTTGGGTACACTTTTTGAAGGAATTTCTGGAACTTGAGGTAAAAAGATTTCATTCTTCCATTGAGTAATTATTTCACCTTTTTTAAATTCACGGGCTTTTTTAAAATCTTTCCACTCCTTTCTTAGTATTTTTACAACATTTCTAATCTCCTTTTCTGAAAGTGCCTTTTCTTTCTCCATAAATTCTGGTTCAATTTTTTCTGGAATTTCGGTCTTTTTCTCTGAAGCACTAATCGAAACTTTTTTCTCTTCTTTATGTATCTTCTCCAATCTTTTCTCTTTTATTTTTTCTGACTCTTCCTTTTCAGATAAAATCTCTTCTTCATATTTTTCCTCGGGTTTCTCCTTCTCTATT
>JAHIOY010000094.1 GCA_018894495.1 Patescibacteria group bacterium | reverse complement strand
GGAACAGTATTTCTGATTTTATTAGGCGGGCTTTTGGGATTTATTCTTTTACAATTGAAAATTTCAGCCCAAAAATTGGCTTGGAATGAAGCATTAGGAGTTGCTGAAGCCGGAGTTAATTATTACCGATGGTGCTTAAATAACGGAGTGGAAGCTAATTGCAAATCTGAAATAGGAGTGGAAGACCTAACCGGAAATTTTATTGGCACTTCAACTTTATCAATCGTTACCACGACGAATTGCGGCACCACTACCGGCAGAGAGATTATGGCTACTGGCTGGACAAAAGATTATCCCCAGATTAAAAGAAAAGTTAAGGCCTTATACGGCAAATCCTCGGTAGCAAAGTATTCTTACATTATAAATGACAATGTCTATGTTGGCGCAGACCATGAAATCAGGGGACCTTATCATTCAAACGGCGGCATTAGATTTGATGGAGAAAATCAATCAATCGTTACTTCGGCTAAAGAGACCTGGCTTTGCGCTTCTTCTTTTGGCTGTAATTATTTAAGTTGTCCTTTAGGTTGCGCCGCAGAAGGCACGGCCTGCCGCTGTCCCGGTGTCTTCACCACCACTTTAAATTCAAATCCTGATTTATTTTCTTTTCCTGTTCCCCCTTTTGATTTTGCCGCCATCACTATGGATTTGGCTCAAATGAAAACCACTGCCCAAGTCAGCGGAATTTATTTGCCGCCTTCTACCACCACCGAGCCCAATGCTAAAGGTTACCATTTGAAATTTCTTGATAATGGAACTTTTGAGATTTGGCTTATTACCGGGCTCTCTTCAACTTATGCCTATTCTTTAGAAGAGGGCTGGCATTATGATTATTTTACAATTACTAATGAGTATCTTTATAATACCACCTCAACTCCAGCCGCTTGTTCGGTGATTTTTGTTGAAGATAATATTTGGCCGGAAGGAAAAATTAAAGGCAAAGTAACTTTGGCTTCAGCCAATCTCATTAACCCCAATTTAGACACTGATGTTGTTTTGCCGGGAAACATAGAATATACTACATTAGATGGCTCAGATGGTTTTGCTTTAATTGGCGAAAGGAATGTTTTAATTGGACCTCAATCTCCCAATCAGATGGAATTAAGAGGAATTCTTGTTGCCCAAAAGGGTCGCTTTTCCAGGAATTGTTATCCCGGCAATAGCCGAGACACATTAGAAATTTACGGCTCAATTATTAGCAATGGAAGAGTGGGCACTAAGTGGTCAGGCGGCTCCTGCAATGGTTCTGGTTACCAAACAAGAGAAAGTTATTTTGATTCTAATTTGGTCTATAATCCTCCCTATTTCGTTCCATTTATTGAGAATCAATTTAGAATCATCAATTGGCAAGAAACAAAGTAAGAGGTCAGACCCCTTACAAACCTTGCAGGGGTCTGACCCCTGCAGATCCTACAGAGGTCTGTCCCTAATTATTATGCCCCGTCGAAAACGAGAACTTATCAAAGGAGAATTTTACCACCTCATTTTAAGAAGATTGGGAAATGAACCGCTTTTTATTGATATTGATGATTATTATCGTGGTATTTTTTCTATTTATGAATTTAATGATGCCCGATCGGTGCTTATTAGTCAGCGACGGATTGCTCGAACTCGGTTTAAAAAAATTGTCCAACAAATTGAAGGAGGTGAAATTCCTATTAAGATTGTTGAGCCAAAAAAATCTTTAATAATGGTTGATAAAAGAGATTTGTTAGTGGAGATATTGGTATTTTGTCTTATGCCCAATCATATTCACTTATTAGTGAGAGAGATAAGAAAAGGGGGAATTAGTAAATTTATGCAGAAATTAGGGAGTGGCTACTCTAGCTATTTTAAAAACAAATATGGTATAAAAATTAAAGGACATTTCTTTCAAGACAGATTTACTGCCGTCCACATTAAAACCGAAGAACAATTAATAGTAGTTTTTGTTTATATTCATACTAATCCCATTTCTCTCATAGAACCAAAATGGAAAAAACTGGGAATTGCTAACCCCGGAAAGGTGATTAAATTTATAGAAAATTACAAGTGGTCAAGTTACCAAGATTATATCGGAAAAAAGAATTTCCCTTCGCTTACCAGCCGTGATTTTTTGCTAAAAATAATGGGCGGTAAAGAAGGTTGTAAAAAATGGGTTGAAGGTTGGATAAAACAGAAAAATGAGATAAAAAAAATTATGGAGAAATTTTAGGGACAGACCTCTAAAGAACTAGCAGGGGTCAGACCCCTAATTTATGGCAGACCCCCCTAATTTATGGAGTTTTTAACGTTAAATCAAGAGGCATTTGGATTGGATATTTCCGATTTATCTTTGAAAATAATAAAACTCAAGAAAAGAGGAGAATTTTTGGGACTGGCTTCTTTTGGGGAGGCAGAGATAATGCCAGGAATAATTGTTGAAGGAGAAATTAAGGATGAGGAGGCATTAGCTAAAATCATCAGAGATGCTCTAAAAAAGGTTCGTGGAGAAAAACTAAAAACAAAATATGTCATCGCTTCCTTGCCGGAAGAAAAGGCATTTTTGCAGGTGATTCAACTTCCAATAATGGATGAGGAGGATTTAAAATCAGCTGTTCGATTTGAAGCTGAAAACTATGTTCCCTTGCCAATTGAAGAGGTTTATTTGGACTTTCAAATGGTTCCGCCTATTTATAATCATTTAGACCATTTAGATGTTTTGCTTGCCGCCCAACCGAAAAAAATTGTTGATGGCTATCTTAATTCTATAAAAAAAGCCGGGCTCATTCTTAAAGTTTTGGAGATTGAATCCCAAAGCATTGCCAGGGCTTTAGTAAAAGATGAACTAAGCCCGTTTCCCACTCTTCTGGTTGACCTCGGAGCAAGCAGAACCAGTTTTATTGTTTTTTCAGGTTATTCTTTAAGATTTACTGCCACCATTCCTGTTTCTTCTCAGAAATTTACCGAAGCCATTTCTAAAACCTTAAAAAAGGACTTGGCTGAAGCTGAAAAATTAAAAATAAAATACGGCTTAAAAAGAGAAAAAAAGGACGAATGGTCAGAGAGGGTCTTTGAAGCAATGATTCCTGCTTTAACCGATTTAATTGAACAAATTAAAAGATATTTAAGTTTCTATCAAACCCACACCGGCCATGAACACTTGCCTCCCGATGGAAAAGGGGTAACAAAAATTTTCCTTTGCGGCGGAGGGGCCAACTTAAAAGGTTTAGCTGATTTTCTTACGCTTGAATTCAAAATTCCGGTGGAGATTGGCAATCCATGGGTAAATATCTTGCCAAAACCCTTAAAAGAGGTGCCGGAATTACCTTATGAAAAATCTCTTAGTTATACCACTGCCTTGGGATTAGCCATGAGGGGCGTAAGAGAAAAGTAAAAATTAAAAGCTAAAAATGAAAAACGACAATGAAAAATTTAAAACGATTTTTTAAAATTTTTAGTTTTTAGTTGTCATTTTTAGTTTTTCGTTTTTAACTTTTAATTTTAGCGAAGCGCTTATGCTCAATCTTTTACCGCCAAAATATAAAGAGGCATTAAGGAAGGAAGAAAATCTGAGGTTGGTCTTAATTCTGGAAATGAGCTTTGGAGTTTTTCTCATCGCTCTGGCTTTGATTTTATTCACAATAAAAATTCATATTGGAGGAGCGGTTGAAAGGCAGCAGATTTTTGTTGAATTAAAAAATAAAGAGCTTTCTCAGGTCAAACCCATTGAAGAAAAGTTAAATTTGGTTAATAAAAAAGTTGAGGGGCTGGAGTCATTTTATCAAAATCAATTTGACTTAACTGATTTTCTGGGCCGGATTTCAGAACTTTTACCCGAGGGCGTCCATTTAAATTCTTTTTCCTTTCAAAAAGACTACAACCCCCCCACCGCCCTTAAAGGAGAAAAATATATATGGAAAATAAATCTTTCGGGTTTCGCTCCGACGGTTGAAAAATTGCTTGAGTTTAAAAACAATTTGGAAAAACAAAACGGCTTTAAGGAAATTTATTTTCCCGCCGCCATCTGGCTGCAGTCCAGAGATATTAATTTTGATATGAGCTTCATAGTTGTTCCAGAAAAATATGGGAGAAAATAAAAAAACAATTATTGCCTTAATTTCAGGGCTCTTTATTTTAGTCCTGCTTCTTGTTTTTATTTTTAAAATTCTAAAAGATATACCTGAAAATTCTAAGGACTTGATTTCTCAGAAAACAGAACTTAATTTATTGGAAAATAAAATTGCCGGCATTGAGAGCTTTGAAAGAGAATATAAAATTAACAAAGAAGAGTTGGAAAAAATTGATAAATTATTGCTTGAGTTCGGGAATCCCGTTAATTTTATTGATTTCCTTAACTTCTTGAGGAAGACGGCAGCGGATTCGGAGGTTTCAATTAATATCTCTCCTCCTTCTCCGAAAAAAGAAGTTTCTGGCAGCCCCTGGCCGTCCATTACATTTCAAATTTCCGGCAGCGGAAAATTTCTAAATCTTATGAGATTTTTGGACAAACTAAAAAACAGCCCCTATTTGTTAGAGGTTTCCGATTTATCCGCAAGAGCAGTGAGGGAAGATGAAAAAAAATCGCCGCCAGATGAAATTAACGCCAATTTATCCTTAATGGTATTTGTAAAATGAATTTTTTAATTTCTCCGAAATTAAAACAATGAATTTTTTAATTTTAAACAAATTAAAACAATGAGGATTTATACATTAAATAAAATTAAAGTATTCTTAAAAAAATTGCCGAGAATTTTGGGCGAGCGCGCTTTTTTAACTTTTTTGGGTTTATTATTTTTATCCCTGCTCTTTGGCGGCTCTTTATTTTATTATTATGATATTTTAATTCAAAAGCAAAAGACAGAGGTTCAGTTTAAACCTGAGAGGTTTAAAGAAGAGGTTTTCAATAATGTCTTAAAGGAATGGGAAGAAAGAGAAAAACGACTCAAAGAAGCCGAACTTAAAGAATACTTAAATCCCTTTCAACTGCCAGTTTTTAACACAACCACTTCTACTGCAGCCACTACAACCGAGGGATTACCCAGATAAATTATTAATTTGCAAAAATTAAAAAATTTGCTATAGTTAAAAGTTGGTGAAATCCCAAATTTCTCTCTGCCCCTGTAGTTCAACGGATAGAATAGGAACCTTCTAAGTTCTAGATAGGGGTTCGACTCCTCTCAGGGGCACCAATCTTTATGAAGGAGATTAATTATTCTCAACATTTGATATTGCGTTTAAAATTGCGAGAAATTCCTTATTATTTACCGAGAGAAATCTACCAGACATCTAAAGAACATTATTTTGATAAAGAAACACTTAAAAGAGTAGCCACAAAAGAAGTAAAATTTAAAGGGAAATTAAGAGAAATAGCAGTAATTTATGAAGAAACAAATGAACAAATAAATTTAATTACCATTCACCCCTTGAAAACGTATCAAAAAATTAGTAGGATAAAATCGGGAAGATGGCAAAAAGTATTATGAAAAAATTAAATTCAAAAAAAATCATAAACTATGATCAAAAAAGCGATGTGCTTTATATCGGAGTAAGAAAAGGAATTGAAGAAGAATTTGTTGAAATTTCTCCGGGAATCAATATTGAACTTGATGAAAAAAGCCAAGTAATTGGCATTGAAATTCTAAATGCTTCAAAGGTATTAAAATCAGTAGTCAAACCCCTACAAAAGCAAATTTTAGAACCAGCGGTTAGATAAAAAACTGCCAAAGAACCTGTAAAAAATACCTGCCCCGTAGTGCCCCGCCCTTTTCGGAAAAAGGGCGGGGCTACTACTGGGGTCGGCCCGAACCATATTTTAGAAAAATGCAAGGCAACAAAAGAAGAAAAAATTTTAATAACACATGGGACGGATACAATGGTAGAAACTGCACAAGTATTGGGGAAAGGCATCTCTGATAAAACAATAGTTTTGACCGGCGCGATGGTGCCATTTTCTTTTGGGAACTGCTGTAGTGGCTTGCCAGATTTTATCTAGCGGGGTTTTCATTGCAATGGGTGGTAAAATTTTTCCTTGGGATAATGTGAGAAAAAATAAAGAAGTCGGCGAGTTTGAAAATATAAAATAGATTTTGTTCCACATATATTTTGAATTTTATTAAGAATTTGCCGCCAAAGAAAAACTTGCCTGCCCGCCATAGCTCGCGAGAGCGGAGGCGGGAAATTGTCATCCGCCTTCGTTAAAACTTCGGCGAGACAAGTCGGTGTGGCTCCGCCGCATTTTCGGATTTTCGCGGGAGGTTTTCCTCGCCGTCGCAGGCGGCGAAATGCGTTCGAACTATCTTTAGAATACAGCACCATAATAAAATCAAAAATATGAATCTTTTAAAAAACTCTCAAACTATAGGCCAAGGATTTTCTGGGCTGGGCATCGCGCCAAGTCTTTTAGAGGCGTTGGCCCGCCTAAACCATAAAAATCCAACTCCAATTCAACGGCAAGCTATTCCGATTGCAATTCAAGGAAAGGATG
>JAHIOY010000093.1 GCA_018894495.1 Patescibacteria group bacterium | reverse complement strand
GTAATTGAAAAATCAGATAAGGATGAAATTTGGCTTAGAGGGCGGGGCAAAAATCCCTTCAAAATCCTTGCCGAAGCCGAGCCCCGCCTCTGGCGGGGCGAGGCAGAAATCGCCCAAAATCCGAATTCTGAAAATTGGCGGAAGGGGTGGGATTTGAACCCACGATACCGGTTAAGGTATGCGTGTTCTCCAAACACGTGCACTAAGCCGCTATGCGACCCTTCCATCAAAGATTCTCGCTGAAATTTATCAGCCAAGTGTAAAAAAACTTAGCGATGAGCGCATCGGCTTTTCCCAGATACAACAGAGATAGACCGTCACGGAAATAACGCCATTCCAAACTTTGTTTTTTCCAACGAGGGTCTTGTAATATCAAATCAACTAAATCAAAAGCGCGCTCAAGTGATTCTTTGACTAATCGGTCTTGGCTGCCATAACGGTTCATAGATAAAGAAATACGGGCTAATTCAGCCGCCAAATTCAACAACTGCTGTTTTTGGGTCAGATTCGTCCAATTTTCCAAAGAAATTTTATGGCTAGAGAGTTTCATTTTCGTCCAATAAAAGTTTTTCTACGACATCCTTTATTTTCTGACGGATTGATGAATCATTAATCTCCATTTCTCTATTTCCCAAGGCCGGCTTGATGTTAATCAGGGCAACGTATTCAATCCGTCTTTTCCCATTCTCAAAGGGATGAAAATTTATTCCCCAAGCGCTTTCGGGATTAGAATATTCCTTATTAAACAACAGGTCTTGGGCTTCGGAATGCCACTCGCCGCCTAAAGCCAAAATTTCTTTTTCAACATCAATCACCGCTTTAACTACTGTTCCGAAACCTTCTTCGGTAATCTTTTTTAATTCTTGTTTTGAAATTTTTTCTTTTACAATTTTAATTTCCATAAAAATTAAACTGCCATTCCTCTTAATGCTTTAATTCTTTCTTCAATTGGCGGATGAGTTGAAAGCAAATTTGTGAACCGAGTTTTCTGTTTAAAAGGATTAACAATGAATAAATGAGCCGTGGCGTTGCTGGCGATTTTTAATGGCTCCGGGTTCTGGGAAATTTTCTCCAAAGCGCTGGCTAATCCCTCGGGGTATCTTGTCAAAAGGGATCCTGAAGCGTCGGCTAAAAATTCCCTTTTTCTGGAAATTGCCAATTGAATTAAAGCAGCGGCAATGGGAGCTAAAATGGCGGCAATAATTCCAATCAGCATTAAAATTGCTCCGCTGGAGCCACTGGAACCCCGTCTCCTTCCCCCGCCCCAAAAACTCGCTCTTAAAAAGAAATTAGAAAGGACTGCCACAACGCCAACTAAAACTACCACAACCGTTTGCAAAAGCATATCTTTATTCCCAATGTGAGAAAGTTCGTGAGCAATAACCCCTTCTAATTCCTTTCTTTCTAATTTTTCTAAAAGTCCGCGGGTTACGGCAACAACGGCGTGGTTTTTATCTCGGCCAGTGGCAAAGGCGTTTGGCTGGGATTGTTCAATAATATAGATTTTAGGCAGAGGGAGGCCGGCCGTAATGCAGAGGTTTTCAATCAGACGATAAAGTTCGGGGTTGTCTTTTTTCTCAATCGGTCGGGCCCTGGTCATCGCTAAAACAATTTTATCCGAATACCAATAACTGCCGATGCTCATCAAGACGCTGAAAATTACCGCTAAAATTAATATGCTTTGACTGTCCAGTAAATAACCAAAAAGCCAGCCCAAAGCAATGATAAAAAACAAAAAGCCAGTCATTAACAACCATGTTTTGCGGGTATTTGATTCGGCTTGAGTGTAAATGGTCATGCTCTAATTTTTAATTTCCAATTTCTAATTTTTAAACAATTTAAAATTATAAAATTTAAAAATTGTTTTGAAATTTAAAATTAAAAATTTAGAATTGAACCTTTACCGGTTCTTTGACTGCTTCTTCTATCTCAAAGAATTCCGTTTTCTTAAATCCGAAAGATGAAGCAATAATGTTTGCCGGAAAACTTTCAATCATTATATTCAAGTCCCTAACGTTTCCATTGTAAAATCTTCTGGCCGCTTGGATTTTGTCTTCAGTATCGCGGAGGTCTCTTTGAAGTTCCAGGAAATTGGTTGATGCCTGCAAGTTTGGGTAATTTTCAGCCACGGCAAAAAGAGTTTTCAGGGTAGAGGAAAGAAAATTTTCCGCTTCACCAATTTTTTTGGGGTCTCCTACTTGTTCAGTCGCCATTGCTGCTGTTCTGGCTTTGGTTACATTTTCAAAAACTGTCCTTTCATGGCTGGCGTAACCCTTTACCGTTTCCACCAAATTTGGAATTAAATCATATCTTCTCTTCAACTGAACATCAATATCTGCCCAAGCCTCTTTTGTGCGATTCCTCAAGGTTACCAACCGGTTGTAGGTCAAAATCAGCCAGAAAATGATAATGCCAAGGACTAAAAAAATAATTGTGGATATATTCATTTCTAAAAAACTTTTATTTAATAAAAATTATTCGACCTTGAATACAATTTATTATAACTGAAAACTCCTCTATTTTCAACATAGAGAAGCTTTCAACCAATTTAGAAATTAGAAATTAGAAATTAGAAATTAGAAATTTTTAATTAGTAATCTTCTGGCATTGAAGGCATTCCCCTTTCTTTCTTCTCTTCGGCCGCCTCGGCCACTACTGCTTCGGTTGTCAAAAACATTGAAGCGGCGGAAGCCGCATTTTCTAAGGCGGTTCTGACAACCTTTGTCGGGTCAACGATTCCAGCTAACATTAAATCCTCGTATTTCAGGGTCTGGGCATTAAAACCATAATTTCCCTGATGCTTTTTTAATTCTTCAACTACAACCGCTCCCTCTAACCCCGAATTCTCGGCAATTTGTCTAACTGGCCGTTCTAAAGCCAATTTTAAAATATTTATGCCTGTTTTTTCTTCGCCCTCTTCTATTGTCATTTTCTCTAAATAGGGAATACACCTTAAAAGAGCCACTCCACCGCCCGGCAAAATCCCTTCTTCAATCGCGGCTCGGGTGGCATTTAAGGCGTCTTCGGTCTTTCTCTGTTTTGCCTTTTGTTCAACCTCGGTTGCCGCTCCAACTTTGATAACCGCTACTCCGCCGGCTAATTTGGCAAGCCGTTCCTGGAGTTTTTCCTTGTCAAAGTCCGACTCGGTAACTTTAATCTCGCTTTTGATTTGCCTTATTCTTGCCTCAATATCTTCCTTTTTCCCCCTTCCTTCAATCACCGTTGTTTTTTCTTTTTCAGCAATCACCTTTCTCGCCCGACCCAATTGCTTCAATTCTATCTTTTCCAATTTCAATCCCAAGTCCTCAGAAATCATCTGGGCGCCGGTAACCGCGGCTATATCTTGCAACATCTCTTTTTTTCTATCTCCGAATCCCGGCGACTTTATGGCGAGGACATTGAAGATGCCTCTTAATTTATTGACAACCAAGGTCGCTAAAGCATCGCCTTCCACTTCCTCGGCAATAATTACTAATTCTTTTTTTCCTGTTTGGACCACTTTTTCCAAGAGCGGCAGGATTTCGTTTAGGGCTGAAATTTTCTTATCCGTGACTAAAATATAGGGTTCCTCCAAAATCGCTTCCATTCTTTCAGCGTTAGTTATCATGTAAGGAGAAATGTAGCCCCGGTCAAATTGAAGACCCTTGACAACCTCTTTTTCCAAACCGGTTCTCTTTGACTCTTCAACCGTTATCACTCCTTCTTTGCCAACCTCAGAAACCACTTCAGCAATTAAATTCCCGATTTCCGGATCTAGAGCGGCAATGGTTGCCACTTGAGCGATTTCTTCTTTTTTGGAAATTGACTTTGCCATTTTTTTTAAGTTATTAACAACTACCTTCACCCCCCTTTCCATACTTCGGCCCAAGGCAATCGGGTCAGCTCCGGCCGCCACGTTTTTTAAACCTTCTGCGACCATTGTCTGAGCTAAGACCACAGCGGTTGTCGTGCCGTCGCCGGCAACGTCATTTGTTTTGCTTGCCACTTCTTTTATGATTTCTGCGCCTAAATTTTCAATTTTGTCCTTTAACTCAATTTCTTTGGCAATAGTCACTCCATCATCGCAAATTTCAGGCGCTCCAAATCCCTTATCTAAAACAACATGCCTGCCCTTCGGGCCCAAAGTTACTTTCACCGTATCGGCTAATTTATCCACTCCGGCTTTTAATTTTCTTCTTGCCGCTTCGCTAAATAAAATTTGTTTTGCCATAAAGTTTCTACGAATTTACTGACCCTACGAATTTACGAATTTCTACGAATATACGAATTCGTATATTCGTACTGATTAGTAAATTCGTAGTGATTAGTAAATTCGTAGTGATTAGTAAATTCGTAGTAAATTACTCTAAAATCGCTAGGATGTCTTCCTCTGAAGCAATTAAATATTCTTGTTCACCGATTTTTATTTCATCTGGGCCATATTTTTTAAACAAGACCTTTTGCCCAACCATTACGTCAACCGGAATTATTTTACCGGAAGCGGTTTTTCTGCCTGGTCCCACGGCAATTACTTTTCCTTGTTCCGGTTTTTCTTTTTCTGCGGTCTCGGGCAGCAAAATTCCGGTTTTAGTTTTTTCTTCTTCTTTGAACGGCTCAATTAAAATGTGGTTTGATAAGGGTTTAATTTTCATATGAGTAATAATTTTATATTATAATTATAAAGGAAGTATTTAATTTTGTCAAGCCCCCTACACTTAATCAGCGATAATTTCATTAAATTGTCGCGAAGCGACTCGCTGATTAGGTGTGGGGGCAAGCCCCATTTTCCTTATGACTTAATTAGGGGAAAGGAGATGGTAAATCTTGAACCGGTTCCTTCAATGCTTTCAATAAAAATTTCTCCGCCCATTTTTTCGGTGAGCGCTTTTGAAATCCAAAGACCCAACCCTGTCCCGGAAATATCGGCCGTCTCTTTAGTTTTCACCCGGTAGAATTTCTCAAAAAGCTGCTTTTGGGCCTCGGCTGAAATTCCGAGGCCGGTATCTTCAACCGAGATATAACATTTTCTCCTTGACTGGTCAATTTTTATTTTTACTCCGACCTTACCCTTAATGGTATATTTTATAGCATTATCAATCAAATTATAAAACGTTTCTTTAAGTCGGTTTGAATTGGCAGAGATAAAAAATATATCCGGCGCATCTTCAAAGACAATTTTTAAGCCCTTATCTTCCGCTTTTTGCCTTAATTCAGCCACCACCTCCTTTATTGTCTCTCGGGGAGAAACCTTTTCCGCCACAAGAGAAGTTCTTCCCTGCTCAATCCTTGACACCTCCAACATATCGGAAATCAAGCTCGTAAGCCGGGTGGCTGAAGTTACAATTCGCGAAACATACTCCCTTTGAATGTCGCTCAATCTGTCGCCCATTTCCTCTTTGAGCGCCTGAGTATAATTTCTGAGGTTGACAATCGGCGATTGAATCTCGTGGATAGCCATACGGATAAAATCATCTTTCATTTTGTCTAATTTTTGAAGTTGTTTTGAAAGAGTAACGTAACCAAATAATTGGGTATGATGGATGATTAAAAATAGGGCTAAAATGATGGCAATGGTAGCAATGAGGTAAGATTTAAAAACTGTCTTTCTAACTAAATCGTCGGTCTGGCTCAAAGAAATTGCTATGCCAATAATTCCAATTTTTTTACCTTCCGCGTCTTGGATTGGTTTTACTACTTCCCAAAATCTCTTTCCATTTTCAGAGCTTTGATAGGCGAGGGCCTGATTTTCTGACCAGGCTAAGTTAACCACCCTTCCTTTAATCTCAATTCCTATTTCCTCTTTATTTTTTGAGGCAATAATTTTGAATTTTTCTCCCTCTGAGACCGCTATCCAAATTTTATTAATTTCCGGATTTTCATTTGAGACCTTTTTGATTTTTTCGGCTAAAATTTCCGGCTTTAAGACCAATTCCGAAATAAAATTTCCTAAAATACTCTCAGCCAAAAGGGCATTTGACTGCAAGGCAAAGTCAATGTTTTTTTGAAATGCCCTCATTGAAAATGAAGTATTGTAAAAGATAGCAAAGGGGATTAAAATAATTAAAAAAAGGGAATACAAAATCTTTGGATTCTCTTTGGTGAAGACAAACCCTCTTTTAAAAAATTTTAACATAACAAATCTACGAAATCTCTTTTGCTTTCCTCCGAGATAAAATTCCAATAATGATTAGGGCAATTACAATGGCAAGAAAAATAAGTCCCAAGGTTAAAACCAGAAAACCTTTCTCCAAAGCCTTTGCTGGTGGAGTTATTTTTGCCTCAAGACCAGAAAGGGTAATACTAACAACCCTCTCCCCAGATTTAGCAAATAAAAATCCTTCAGAGCGAGCAGTCACTTTCCCATGATTGTTTGCCACGCCAACATAAACCTCATGAAAGCCGTCAGCCAGGGGTTTATCTAAGACAATACTCCAATTTCCATTGCCATCGGTCTTTGTCACCATGACCAGCATCTCAGAGAAAACATAGACTGTAACAAAGCTATTTGGCAAACCCTTTCCTTCAATTTTGAGACCAATTTTTCCTTCTGGCAATTTTACGAGCTCAACCCTCCTAACACTATAGATTTCGGACTTTATTGCCCTTGCCTTTTTCGGGTCTTGATAAACAACCTTATCAGCCGGTCCTGATTTTAAGGCATCGTATCCCATTGAATATTCATCTCCATCTAAAAATCCATCGTTATCTGAATCAGGGTTAAAAGGGTTTGTCCCCAGTCGTATTTCATCCTCATCTGACAAACCATCATTATCAGGGTCCTTTACTAGGGGAGCTGATTTTTCAATCTTCGCTTTTTCTCTTTCTGAAACCTCTTTTTCCAATCCCTGCAAAAGATTTTTTACCTTTTCTTTCACATCCTTTTTTATTGTTAAGACCTCCGGCTTTTTCTCTTCTGGAACTATATTTTCAGCTATTTTTAGAGATTCAGTTATCTTTTCTGAAACGCTTTCTTTTATTTCCTCTTTCTTTGTCTCAGCTGTTGAATTCTGAGTTGCAAGAGTACTGATGGCTGCTGTAATTTTCTTTTGCTCTTGTTTTTGACTTTCGACGTCCTCTTTCTTTGTCTGGCTTAAAACCTGAGCTGTCTGTTGTTTGGGCTGGTCTCCTTCTTTTTCTGCCTTCTTTTCTACTTCCTTAATTTTTTCAACTTCTTTTTCAATTTTCACGCTCTTCGCTTCAACTTCCCCTTTTTCCTCTTTTTTCTTCCCTAAATCACTTTTTATTTTTTCATTCTCTTTTGTCTTTTCCACTAATTCTTCAACCATCTTTTTCACTTCCTCCTTTTTCTCCTTAGATTTCTTTTCTATCTTAGATTCCATTTCCTCATTTTCCTTGCCCATCAATTTTTTAGCCCCTTCTTTAGAGTCCTCTATCTCTTTTTCAATTTTCTCTTTTATCTCCTCCTTTTTCCCCTCTGAGGTTTCAACCTTCAATTCCTTTAAATGAGAATCAATTTTCTCTTTCAACTCCTCTTTCATCTTTGAGATTTCCTTTTTGTTTTCTTCTTGATTCAATTTTTTCTCTGCTATCCCCAAGGGCTCAATAGCCTTTTTAAGAGTTTCCTCTTTAACCTCTTTTGTTTCGGTTCCTTTTTTAATTCCTTCGGCTATTTTTTCCACATTTTCTTTTACTTCCTCTTTTTTCTCTTCTGTTTTTTTCTCAACTTTTGTCTTCGTTTTTTCTAAATCTTCTTTTAATATTTCTTTACTCTTTTCTTTAGCTTCTTCTATTTCTTTTTCCAATTTCTCTCCTACTTCCTTTTTTTTCTCCTCTATTTTCTCATCCTCTTTTTTCACCTCCTCTTTTGTCTTTTTTAGTTCCTTTTTCAACTCTTCCTCCTTCTCAACATCCTTTTTGACTTCATTTTCAATAGAGACACTTATTTCCTTACTTGAATATTCTCCCAAGGAATTTGTAATCTTTGCTGAGAACTTATAATTGCCATTGGGGTTTAAAGAACTATCCCAAGAATAACTCCAGGTCTCAACTGAAAGAGAACCGCCTCCTAAATAAACTGGAGTCTCGGCTGAAGATTGCCCTAAATAAAATTCAACCTTTGAAGCATTCTTAACTTTTCCCTTTATCTCAACCTTTCCTTTCAATTTTTCTCCAGGACTTGGGGAAACAAATTCAAACTCTGGGGCAATATCCTTCTTTTTAGGCTTTTCTTCTTCCATTTTTTTCTCTTCCTTCGGCTGACCCTTTGGCTCTTCATTTTTCATTCCCTGAACAATACCAAGACCGCCAATTAAAAATATGGCTAAAACAAAAATCGAAATTATTTTTTTCATTCTCCTTTAATTACTGCTAATGGAATTAATTTTGCGACCTTTTTTGAGAGGCCGGCATTATGCACGACCTCAACAATTTCATTAATATCTTTATAGGCCATTGGCGCTTCCTCGGCAATGCCCCGCTCTGACCAGCATTTAACAATGATCCCTTTTAATTTTAAATTATTTACCACCTCTTGTCCAGATACCCGCCTCATTGCCTCGTGCCGAGACATTGTCCTGCCGGCGCCGTGGTTTGTGGAAAAGAACGCTTCTTCTCCTTTTTCCGTTCCCGCCAAAATATAGGAAGCGGTGCCCATTGAGCCCGGAATTAAAACAGGCTGACCAACTTCTTGATACTTTTTTGGAATTTCTGGATGCCCGGGTGGAAAAGCCCTTGTTGCTCCTTTTCGGTGAACAGCCACTTCGGTTTCTTGACCCTCAATTAAATATTTTTCTCTTTTGATTATATTATGGGCGACATCATATAATGCCACTAAAGACGATGTCTTTTCTCCCAAAACCGATTTCCAGGCTTTTCTGACAAAATGAGCAATCATTTGGCGATTAGCCCAAGCATAATTGGCGGCTGAAGCCATTGCCGAAAAATATCTTTGTCCTTCACGAGAATTAAAAGGCACACAGGCAAATTCTCTATCAGGCACGCGAATTTTATACTTACTTTCCATTAAAGGAATAAATTCCCTCAAATAATCGGTGCAAACCTGATGACCCAGCCCACGCGATCCTGTATGTATCATTATTACAATTTGATCTTTAAAAAGTCCGAAGGTCTCAGCTATTTTTTCGTCAAAAATTTCATAAACTTTTTGAACTTCCATGAAATGATTTCCGGAGCCGAGAGTGCCGACCTGATCCCTTCCTCTGTCTTTGGCATGTGAAGAAACAGCCGATGCGTCGGCCCAATCTAATCTGCCATTAGCTTCACAATTCTCTATATCTTCTTTTTCGCCATAGCCATTTTTGACCAAATAAGGAACGCCATCCTCTAAAATTTTGTCTATCTCGCCAATGCTGAATTTTAATTTGCGTCCCTTGCCCAAACCAGACGGGACTTCTTTTTGAATCTCGGTTGCTAATTGAGCCAAATGCGGCCTGATTTCTTTTTCTGAATATCCTGATTTCAGTAATTTCATCCCGCAATT
>JAHIOY010000004.1 GCA_018894495.1 Patescibacteria group bacterium | reverse complement strand
CATAAAATGATATGCCTCAGTCAAGAATCCCGAAGGCCCATTGCAAGGGTCGTAAATGGTTTGCCCTATTTTTGGGGCGACCATTTCTGTCATAAAGCGAGCAATAACGCGCGGAGTGTGAAATTCAGCAAGCGGTTTAATGTCTGACGACTTCATGCGGGCAAAAAGACCTTCATAAATACTGGAAACAGCAAACGAATCTTCATCGCCAAAAAAGTCCACATCAGCCAAAACATCTACCACTTCGCGGAGTAAATAGCCGTCTTCCATTCGATTTTGAGTATTATTGAAAATTTCCGCGATGATTTCTTTGGTTCGGTTGTCGGAAAGGGCGCGAAGATACGGGAAAAGTTTTGTTTGCACGAATTCCAAAAGATCCGGACCGGTGATATAGGCATCTTTACCAGTCCACACGCTCCAGCGAAAGTCATTATCAATATTGCGAATATATTTTTTGTTTTCAAAAGCGGCTTTTGCTTCGTATTCGTTTTCTATTTCTTCATACACTTTCAAAAACAAAAGCCACGAAAATTGCTCAATGTACTGCAAAGCACCCGTTGTTCCCGGGTCTTGGCGCATTTTATTACAAGTACTCCATAATTTGTTTGATATTGAATCGTTTGCCATAATTTATTTTTTGTTAATTTGCATAAATTTTTTCCTGCAAGCGGTCTACATTTTGGCGAAGTTTTTGCGGATTACCGAATGCTTTTTGCGAATACATAAAGCCGGGCATTGGATATACATCAAAAACATTGGCTTTTGTAATTTCCGTTACTCCGTTTTCTTGATATTTCAAAAGCAACCCATTAACAATTTTTTGCTGTTCGTCATTAAGACTTTTCAAAAATTCTTGTTCACGATTTAAGACGGCATCAGTTCTTTCTTTTCGTGAATGTAGATTTTCGCCAAACCCAAGATTCGCCAAAAGATCATATTCATCGGCTTCGGTATTATTGGTAATTTTGGCAAGCATACGAATATGAATACCTTGATTTTCCAATTCGGTAATAAGTTCGTCTCTAGTTTCTTGCTTGATCCATTGTGATTTTAAGTCGTCAGTAGTTTTAACAACTTTTCCAATTTCTTCCTTGGAGTAAGCGACATATTCTTTAAGTGTTAGCCTTTTGCCTAAAATATCAACTTCAAACATCATTTCATCTTCAATAAAAACAGTTAGCCCATGAACCTTGATTGGCGGAACTGGTTTTTTCTGGGCAACAAGCTCGATTTGAATTTGTTCTTTGTCGCTTGTTTGCGTTTCAATGGTAATTTCCCTGTGCTTGAAGCCATCTGCCGCCACATAGAGTTTTACTTTTCCTTCCGGAATATTGGAAAAGCTAAATTCGCCACTAGCGTTTGTTCTTGTTTGAGTTTGCTCATTTGGCGACAATTGAATTGTCAGTAAAGCATTTTCAATAGGGGCGAGCGAATCTTCTTCAACAACGATTCCATTAAGGAAATTTATTTGGGGCGTGTCCGGTTTAATTTCTGGTTTGCCTTCAATCCATTCGTCAATCAATCTTGTGGCATTAGTGTAATCAATTACTCGATACCAAAATTTGCCTTTTTCTTTTGAAATACGACTGCCTCGCCCCATAATCTGTTTAAAAACTATTGGCGAGCGTATCGGCTTCATAAAAACAATGTTTTGAACTGTCGGCGCGTCAAAACCGGTGGAAAGTAAATCAACCGTAGTGGCGACAACCGGAACATTTTGCGCTTGATCTTGAAAAGTTTTTAGAAGCGCCAATGAGTCAGTTTCTTCTGAGACAATCCGAATTGCTTAGTTTGGAAATCCAAGGTAAGAAAAATAATTTTGTAAATGTTTTGCGACTTCGCCGGCGTGTTCCATTGTTACGCAGAAAACGATTGTTTTTTGCATTTCGCCGTAAGTTTTAATAAGTCCGGCAAGATGTTCGCACATTTTCTCGGTTCTATCGGGCAGAATAATGCCTTTTTCAAACTGTTCCATTTTGTAAAAATCATTCGGTTCAGCTTCGTCCGGCACTTCTACTCTTGCGCCTTTCTTAACGGCATCTTCAATATTTACTCCGTCTTTATCAATGTTGAGTTTTACTTTGTGGAGCAAAAAGTTCGCAAGAAATCCGTCGTCAATTCCCTGCGCCATGCTGTAATCGTAAACGGCTTGATTATCATTCTTTGGATCACCGAAATATTTGTAGGTGTTTATATTTTCATCTTGTTTTGGCGTTGCGGTCATTCCAAGCTGAATTGATGTTGAAAAATGCTTTAAAATTTCATTCCAAGTACTAAAACCGCTTCTGTGGCACTCATCAATCACAATTAAATCAAAAAAATCTTTGGGGTATTGTTTAAAAATTCTTTTTCCGTCTTTCTCGCTCCACATTGCCTGGTAAATACTAAAATAAATATCGCGAGCCGTTGGAGCTTGCCCTTCTTCAATATAACCGCGCGCATTTCCAAATGGTTCAAAAGTATTAAAGGCCTGATCTCGTAAAACATTTCTGTCTGCAAGGAATAAAACACGGCGGATTTTCTTTGCCTGTTTTAGTTTCCAAGCGATTTGAAATGCTATGTTTGTTTTGCCAGTACCAGTGGCAAGATTGAGTAAAATTCTTTTTTGGCCTTTGGTGATTGCTTCAATTGCGCGACGAATAGCGACTTGCTGATAATAGCGAGGGTTGGTGTTGAAAGTTTGTTTGTTATAGGCGGTAGCGAGTGGCAAAACTTCTGTTTCGGATAACGCTTTCGCTTTTAGATATCTTTGATAGAGTTCATCTCGCGCCGGAAAAAATTCAATTGTTTTTTGTGTATTGTTTGTAAAATCAAATTCTTCAATTTCGTGTCCATTAGTAGAATACGCAAAAAGAATATCCAGCCGTTCAGCGTATTCTTTGACTTGTTGCATGCCAGAAATGGCGGGCTTTCCTTCTTCCTTCGCTTCAACGACTGCAAGAGGCAGAGCTTCGTTGAAATATAAAATATAATCGGCTTTTTTCGGTTCTTTTCGTTTTGATTCATCGCCAACGAGAAAAATTTTCCCATCGGTAAAATAGTATTCACGCGCAATAAAATCTTCGGTCCAGCCGGACTGTTTTATTTTCGGATCAATAATTTTTGCTCTTGTATCTGCTTCGTTGTATGACATATTTTTTATTTCATCAACTCACCCCCACGCCAATGCTTCGGAAGGGCAAGCAAGCGAAACGCTCAATGCGTCCGCGAATTTTAATAGTATCGTCCGTTATTATTTATTATTAGCATATGTAATTTTTAAGATTTTCTCAACTAATCGCGCCGCATATTTGCGAAACAAAGAAAAAGGCGGAAGTGAAAAAAATTGCTCACCCACGGATCGTCGCAATTGCAAAAAACAACTTTGTTTTTGAAATGTTTTTCATAATGCCCCAATTCTTTTTCAATATCGGAAAGCTGAGTATAAAACTCGTCTTTCTTCGCTTTGCTCGCGTCGCGCAAATTTTTATTTGATGATTTAGTTGCCATAATTAT
>JAHIOY010000092.1 GCA_018894495.1 Patescibacteria group bacterium | reverse complement strand
CCTAATATTCCGCCCGAACCAATGGCAATTTTTGATTGGTTTTGGCTCCAGGACACTCCGAGCGGCTCATAAGGAATTAAAAAACTCATTAGCCGTTCTTTTTGATAGTCCCTTAAAACTGTGAACCAGCTAGAAACGATGACTAAAAGGAAAAAAAGAATTAACAATAAAAAATGGCGAATTTTAAGCCCGGAAACAATAAGAATACCGAGCCACAATAAAGTCAAAATTATAATCTGGCCCATATCCGGCTGGAAAAAAATTAAAAGAGCCGGCAATAAAACATATAGCCCTGATTGAAAAATGTGTTTTATTCGGTACATTTCAATATGCCTGAGTGAAAAGTGTTTGGCAAGCAGAATTATTAAAATGATTTTAACAAATTCAACCGGGTGAATTGAAATATCGCCAAATCTATACCAGCTTTTCACTCCCCGAATTTCCGGGGCAAAAAAAATTAAACCGAGAAGGGAAAAACAAGAAATAAAATAAAGGGCTAAAATCAGATAAGAATTTTCTCTCAATGCCCGCCAATCAAAAAAACTGATAATGACCATTAGAAAAAAGCCGATGCCGAGAAAAAATAATTGCTTTTTAAAATTTAAAAAATCTCCTCGGCCAAAAGAAGAACTCCAGATTGATAAAAGCCCGATTCCAGCCAATAAAACAGCCGAAACAATCATTATCCAATCCAATTTTTTGAAATGAAGTAATATTGCTTTCATCAAGTAATTTCAACTTGCTTGCGCTAATCTTAGATTAGCGCGAATCTTTTCATCTAGAGGCCTCAATTGCTCTTTGGGTCGCCTTATAGATGCCTTTGGATTGAAAGATAGTGGTGGTTGCGCCGCCAATGACAGTGGTGGTAGCGGTTGTGGTAGCAAAAGAATTATTCGTTAAGACACTGGAAGTAGAATAATTATAAAGTCCGAGACAGGGCTTGCTTGTTGTTCCAGTCATCTGAAGGGCTTGGTCTTCACAAATTGTAACAAAAGGTGTTGAAGTGCAATTTGGTCTTCGACAAATCCCGTCAATATATAATATTTTTTCCATTCCGGAATCAGCCGCAAAAAGGGCATTAACCGAATCCCCCATTTCTTTAAAAATCTTTACCTGGCTTACTAAAATCGCGGTCAGCCCAAAAGCAATGGCTAAAAAAAGCGAAGTAATGACAACGGCAAAATAAAGGGAAACGCCTTTTTGTGAATTGCCAAAATTGCTTTGTTTGTTGTGAATAATAAAATAATTCATAATTCAGATTAAAACGGCAGAATTTCTCTCCAATTGGTAGCAGGGGGCTTGGCAGGAATAGTATAGACCTGAGAATCGCTTCTTCCGCCACCAGGAGTACTATCATTAGTAGTTAATCTGATGCTCGTACCTCCGCCACCGCCGCCGCGGCTGCCACTGGTACCGGCGCCGGGACCTGTGCCTGCGGCATACCCTTTGCCGGTAGCGCTCAATGTCCCGGAAATCGTTAAACTGGCAGCAGAAATATCTAATTTTCCATAATTAGTTCCGTCATAACCATAAATATAAACAGTGATGCCGGCAGGCACGGTAAAAATGCCGATATTGCAATGAATGCCGGCAATGCCGATATTTGCCGAAGCGTCCAGATCGTAAGCGTCGCCATTGGTCGGCGTCCAATCCGCGCCGGCATGATCATAATCGCAAGCGGCCCTGGCAGGCGCCGGGCCGAATAAAATCAAAACCAAAACCGAGAAAAATATTGTGGCGGCTTTTTTGGCGAACACTGTTGAAAAAATTTTTTCTAGCATAGTATTTTTATTGTTCTCTTTACTCACTTTTATTTTATCATTTTCTTTCATTTTATCAAAAATTTTTTCTTAATTCAATTTTCCTCCCAAGGTTATCGATGCGCCCGCAATTTTACTATTGACAACACCCTGGGGTTTGCTATGCTGATAGTAGCAACGCTACCCCGGGGCAAAACCCGGGGCTTTTTTATTGAAAAACGACCTCGTTTTTAATTCTGTTTACATAAAGATGCCAACATTGCCTCAATTCCCAGGCCATATTTTCTTCGTAGCTAATAAATAAGATACTTTTCTTTTTATCATAAACAACATAATTTTTGAGTTCTAAAAAATCACTGTCGCCGCTCATTACAATAATGACATCAAGAGAATCAATATTTCTCACCGCATCTAAAGTAATTTCCACATCTGTATCGGCTTTTTTCATAAACTTGCCGGCAATCGGCGTATATTTGAGCAATTTCTTTTTCAAAATCACATGGGGTTCTATTTTAGATAAAAAACTTTGAGTTGTGCGAAAAACATCATCGCTTCTGTCGGGAATGGCGATATGGTAATGAATAAATTTTAAATCGCAATGATTTTCTAATAACTTTCTCAATTTACCAAAATCAACTCGCCATCCATATTTTTTATAGGCGTGATATAAATTAGAATCATCGACAAATACTCCAATTCTTTTTGCGCGTAGGCTCTCTAATAATTTTTGTGATTTGTTATCCATAACTTCCTCCCCTGTCTGCGCCAGGACCAGGACCATTGTCAATAGAATAACCTTTGGCGGTTAAATTTCCGCCGCTTTGAATAACCAAATTGCCGGTTCCGGAAATGGTTTCTCCATCTACAAGGGTTTGAGTGGTGTTCACATTACAGGTAGTATCCAAAGTTCCGGAATTGCAGGAAAAAGCGGCCCTAACAGCCGTCGGACTGAATAAAATTAAAAATAATAAGAAACAAATCCCTAAAATAGTTTTTGGTAAATTTCCAACTTGTTTTAATTCCATAAATTTCAATTAATTTTTATATACAACCCCTTGACAAGGTTTCATGGCTTGCTATTCTTATATTAGATTTCCTCAGATGGGTGCATGCACCGGTTTGAGGAAATTTTTTATTTTCAAAATTCTAAGCTTTTTCTTTTTAACTCTGGCCAATTAACAATTTTTTCTAATAAAATACTTTCTTTAATAATATCATAAAATTGAAAATTATTTTTATTATATTTCGATAGAATCGCTCCGGCTGCAAAGTCAGCCAAATTTATTATAAAATTTTGTTGACTATCTGTGTGTTGAATACCATAACCCAAACTGTTTTTTATGTTCTTTTGAAGTAATTTATTAAAATTTTTCTCATCACTCTCGCGATGAAAATGCCTATCAATGATTATTTTTAAATTTCTTTTTGGCTGCCAAAGATTTACTTCGTTTATTAACTCAGACACTAACAAAGAAAAATTTTCTGGTGTATCGGAAATTTTCCTTCTTTTTTTATCCACAATTATAGTGAAAATTTCAAATCCTGCTAAAACTATTCCCGAAAGAATTTGTCTTTTGGTTCGCTCCCCCGCATAATAAAATTTTACTTCTTTAACTTTTTTAACTTTGATTTTTCTTTGACGCAACGATTTTAATATCCGGCTAATTAAATTTTTTCCTTCTTTTAATTCTCTTAATCCCACACCAGTAATAACCACAAATTTATCTTTTGGGTCCGGTAAGGTTCCAGATTCGTCAATGAGAATATAATATTGTTTTTTGAATTTTTCTTTTTCATTTTCCATTTTGATTTTTAAATTAATATATTCTTTCTTCCAAGTCGTATTCTTTGTTTTTAGGGTTTGAAAATTGATTTACCCTGTTAAATAATTTTTGTTCCATAAAAATTGCTTCGCATTTAACAGGGTGAATTCAAAACAAGTTTTTATTTCGGAATTCGGAAAATTCCGAAATAAAGAATTTAATAGAAATTGGAAATTAGAAATTGGAAATTTTATACGGATTTTGGCTGATTGCTTAACGCCAGGATTTAATCCTAATTCCTCCTTGACCAACCGCGGTTATTCCGGAAACAACGCCGCAGGTATCTAATGTTAAATTGTAATAATTCTCCAACTTCTCAAACTCGGCAGTCCAGTTTTTATTGTCTAAATTAACAATAAATGCCTCAATGGAACAATCGCCCTTGGTCGCCACTTTTACTTTTAAATTTAATTTGTTATTTCTGCATTTCTGCTCTAAAAGAATGGGCTCTCCTTGACATTTAGTAACTTGTTCCTCAACCTTAGCCAAGTCCGGTTTAGGGTATTTTTGGGTTATTGTTTCTCCTTCTTTGTTTTTGATTAAGACGCCATAATAGGACTGGCAGTCATAGACCTGACAATTAATAATCTCCATAATATCGCACATAAAGAAGTATGGACAGGTCTGAGATGAACAAGAGTCGGTTAATAACTGGCACTCCTGAAAAGGGTTGGCTGGCTGGGGCTGGGGATGAGAAAAGAATAAGGGTTTAAATTCAATATAAAAAATTAGACCCATAATTACGAGCCCTGCCAGACCGAGAATAATATACAATTTTTGTCTGGATTGAATTTTCATTGTTGTAATGCCATTATAATCTAATCTTTGTCAAAAGCAAAACATTGATAATTCTACTGCTGGATATCAAGTTCTCTTTGGGAAATGGTGGTTTGAATTTTTATTTTGGGCTGACTGCCGGCGCCAGCTTTTCTTATTTCCAAAAACATTGTTACTCTCGGCTGGAGGTTATCATCTTGGTCCCAACTATCAGAAGGTCCAATATTGAATGACTCTACATATAAATTTGGCGAAGTCAAATAATTTTCAATTTCACTCCCAACCGGACCCTTTTTTTCTTTGAGACGACAAACTTCGCCAGCGCATTCTCTATAAAACTCCTGACATTGGTTATTATAATTTCTAAATTTTATTCCGCCGGTTGTAGTAGCAAAATTTACTTTATCCCCTGAAAGACAATTAACCGCGCCATCGCCATAATCAATATCATCCTTTCTTGCCATCCTGAGCGCTCTTCCCATATATTCTATTAGATAAGAGGTTTGGTCTAAAAGTTGCTGGCTGGCTAAGGTGCGGCTTTGATTTTTGATAGCCGAGACAAAAAGTCCAGAAGCGGCCCCAAAAGTTATAGAAAAGATAAAGAGAGTAACGAGCATTTCAACTAAGGTAAAACCTTTTGATTTTTTTTCTAACATATTTATTGTCTCCAGTCTACTAATTGCTTTGCAATTAGTAACGCCAATTATATAAAAATTCTTGGGCTGAAATTTGGTGTTCCCCTTTTGCTTCCCAATACACAGTAACCGTAACCTTCATCTGGTCATCACCAGCAATTCCATCTAAATTTAGTTTATCAGAAATAATTATTTCCCTTTTAAAAGAAGTAGAAGTGCCTGAAGAATAATTATAAAATCCGCCATCAATACGTAAATAGCTGCCTGGCTCAACCCAGGAGGATAAATCTTGAGCTAAATAATCTGCTTCCCAATTTCCCACCCCCAGATTATTATCCCAAGTCGTCTCGGCAAGCCAATTTCCATCCCTGATATTTCTAACAATTTCAATTCCTTCTTGAGCAAAGTAAATAGCGATTAATCGCTCATTTAAGGTTTCGATCTGAGCCATTGTCTGCTGAATAACGGTCAAGACCCCAATCATGCCAACAGTGAGCACAAAGATGGCGGCAAGAACTTCAATAATAGTAAACCCGCCTAAGTTTTTCTTCAAAAAATTTTGGTGGGTAAAACCTTTTTTTTGCATTTTACTCAATAAAAATTAAACCGGTTGGCAGAACCTTGACCGAACTTGTAGAATTATCAATTTTAAGGACAATGATACTGGTTGTGGCGTATGAATTAACCAGGGTTGTTGGGTCGGGCGGAACAAATACAATTGTTGTGGTTGAAGAAGGAAAAAGTTGACTGATTTTAATATTATTTTCAAAAGGAATATCTTCCACCAATTCTCCGCTATTATATTGATGATTAGGAGGAATTGAAGTGTCGGCAAATAAAATGTAGTGGCTTGGCTCGCTTAAATTAAAATAAATTCCATATCCGCCCGAGGGAACCGAGGGAACAGAACCCTGAAATTCTCTGGCTGCCATTGCCATTTCTTGGGCCCTTCTTATGTCTTGAGCCAATTTGCTGGCTGACATTTGAAGAGAAAGTTGCTTTCTGCTTCCTTGATAAATCGGGACAGAAATTGTGGTAAGAATGATAATAATGGAAATTGCAACGAGCATCTCAATAAGAGTGAAGCCTCCTACGAATTTACGAATTTTTACGAATTTACGAATTAACTGAATCATTGAAAATTGAAAATTGAAAATTGAAAATTACTAATATACCATCTAACTATCTCTTGCCCCCAGAACAAAGCAATGAATGTTCCACTAACCAAAAATGGGCCAAATGGAACTTCTGATTTTAGACCTTTTTTGCCCAAAGCGATTAGTCCCAGTCCTATTATAGCACCAATAAAAAAAGCCAGAAATAGGGCAACCAAAATTTTTGGCCAGCCCAGAAAAAGCCCCATTAAGAAAGCTAACTTTACATCGCCCAAACCCATCCACTTGCCTCTAGATATTAAAACTATAAAGAGAAAAAATGCCGCCGATCCAACAGCGCTTAAAATTAAATAATTAAAAATTAAAAATTGTTTAGAAATTAAAAATTCAAAATTAAAAATTAAGGCTGCGGCTATGGCGGGATAGACTATTTTGTCGGGAATAATGTAGTGTTTTAAGTCGTAGACGAAAATGATAATCAGGAAACAGGAAGTAAGAATTAAGAATAATGAATTAAGAATAGTTTCGAAATTCAATAATTCGTAATTCGTAATTCGTAATTCATAATTCATAATTAAGACAAATAAAATTCCGGCTGTTAACTCTACTAATGGATATTGCCAGCTTATTTTCTGAGAGCAGTATCTACACTTTCCTCTCAAAATTAAAAAACTAAAAATCGGAATTAAATCCTGCCAATTTAAAATATGCTTGCAGCCGGGGCAATAAGAACGGCCGCTCAAAAAAGTTTCGTTTTTTGAAAGCCGCTCAATTATAGAATTTAAAAAACTACCTACGGTCAGCCCTAAAAGGAAAATGAAAAAATAAAAAATAAGTGACATTGTTTTACCCAGTAGTAGAAATTTGACAGATGTTTTGTGAAACAAAACATCAAAATAATGAAATTAGTCAAATTTTCACTACTGGGTTTATTCTAACATAAACAAACCCGACGTTAAAATTAATCAACGTCGGGTTTTAGTTAGAACCTGTTGAGGTCTAACCTCAACATTCCACCGAACTTATTGACAGGTCGTGGTAGCGGTAGAGCAAGTAAAATTCTCAGTCGTGATTATACTATGACCCTCGTCGTCAATGCAATAACGTCCGCTGCCTGAAGCCATTAAATTAACGTCAAGGCAATAAGAAACCTTGCTCGCCTGACAGTTCAGGTCTAAATTTCCTCCCTGCCTAACTTTAATATCGTCCTCCAGCCGGGCTAATTCATTGCCATAAATCGGCTCATCTTTATTGAGTAAATTCCCGTCATCGCATAGATTCTCATAGGACTCAGAGCTTTTTTCCATTAATTCAGCCACCTTTCTTATTTGAGAAATTTCGGCCATAATTCTGGTGTCCTGAACCCTGGCTTTAATGAGCATTATTGAAGCCGCTAAAAAAACCGTTAATAAGGCAATGATTGCCATCACAACCAACAACTCAATCAAAGTAAATGCCTTTTCTTTTTTCATTAATTTTTTCGTTAATCCCGCTAAAAGCGGGATTAGACTGGAAACGACCGAGGTTAGACCTCAGTCATTCCTCGGTCATTCCAATTGCTTTTCTAACTGCGAAAGAAATACTTACCTGCACATATTGCCGGCTGCGAGGCAAGGATTGGTAGAGGTGGTGTCAAGTGAATTTCCATTACTATCTATGCAACGGAATCCCATAGCAGTTGACATTAAATCTGCGGCCGCGCAATAGGTAGAGCCAGTGGTGGTGGTAAAACACGTATTAGTGCTTCCTTGAGCGGTGATGTCATCTGCTATCACTTTTAGTTGGGCGTTATAAGGCGGTATGTTAGTTCCGGCGCCATTCAGGACTCCGCTTGCACAAAGATTACCATAATTGCCATAATCGCTGCTTATCAATTCGGCAATGGCTCTCACCTGGCTGAT
>JAHIOY010000091.1 GCA_018894495.1 Patescibacteria group bacterium | reverse complement strand
TAAGCAATGCCGATATCTAGATTAACTCTGGCAAATTGTTTTGACAGATTTGACACCTTTTTGATTTCTCCGTGAGGAACATGGTGCACAATTCCGTCAAGATCTCGCAGGGTTGTCATTCGCACGCTGATGTCTTCAACCAATCCGCAAGTTCCGTCAAAGCACACCACATCGCCAACTCGATATTGATTTTCAAAAATAATAAAGAGTCCGGAAATTAAATCGCGAATGAGATACTGGCCGCCAAAACCAAAGGCAAGACCGGCAATGCCGGCCGCTGCCAAAATGGGAGCTATAGCAATACCAAACTCTTGAAGAATCATTAAACCCGCTATGAGCCAGATAATTATGCTCATAGAGCCGCTCATAATTCTAATTAAAGTGTCTTCTCTTTTTTTCTCCTCTTCTTTAGATAAAAAATGGTCAGAAATAATTACTTTTCTAATTATTTTTTCAACAAAACCGCGACTAAATTTATTGATAAGATAAGCAACAAAAAGAATGGCTATTATTTTTAAGCCATGAGAGAAAATCCAAAGAATTAAAACCTCGGAAATGTTTCTAATAAATTCTGTGATATTGGGCATACAAAATTATTATAACAAAACCGTCCCTGGAGTCAAGTATGGTATAATAAATCTGTAAATAAATCAAATGGATATTGAAAGTCCAGACAATTTTGGTATCGCCAATTTTAATGCAATTTAAAAACAATGCTCATCGATAATGTCAATATAAAAATAACCGCTGGACATGGCGGAAAGGGCGCGGTGGCGTTTAATAAGGGACTAAAAAGCCGCGGGCCCGTCGGAGGGTCGGGAGGCAGAGGAGGCGACATCTTGGGCCAGGGTGTCTCCGACCTCGGCGCGCTCCTGCAGTTTCGCTTTAAAAAGGAATTTTCTGCGGAGAACGGCAAGGACGGCCGCGGCCGGCTTCACGACGGTCGTAGCGGAGGCGACCTCGTCCTGAAACTTCCGGTCGGAACCGTAGCGCACAACCTGACGACTGGCCGCGAAATTAATATTGAAAAGAGCGGCGAGCAAATACTCCTCGCCAAAGGCGGTCTTGGCGGAAAAGGCAATTTCCAATTTCGTTCTTCGCGCAACACCACGCCGAGATACGCCCAACCGGGTATGCCCGGAGAGCGTTTTGCTTTCCGGCTTGAACTCAAGTTTATTGCCGATATTGGCTTTGTGGGACTTCCGAATGTCGGCAAATCAAGCTTGCTCAATAAGCTGACGAATGCCAAAAGCAAAGTGGCAAATTATCCATTTACCACGGTTGAGCCAAACCTAGGCGCCTACTACGAACTTATCCTCGCGGATATTCCCGGGCTCATTGAAGGTTCATCAAGCGGCCGAGGGCTGGGTATCAAGTTCCTCCGCCACATTGAGCGGACGCATATTCTTTTCCACTTTATTTCAACGGAATCCTCCGCTCCTTTGAGCGACTACAATATCATCCGCAAAGAACTAGGCGCCTGGAACATGGCGCTCCTTAAAAAACCAGAACGTCTTTTTCTCACAAAGAGCGACCTGGCAACGTCGGAAGAGCTTAACGAAAAATTATCGGCGCTCAAAAAAATAGACCCTCAGGCGCTCGCCATCTCCATGCACGATGCGGAAAGTATGAGAAACGTAGAAAAGATACTAAACGGCATCAAGGCAGAAAAACGGTAAAAAGTCGAACCCCGATAGTAGAAACTTCGTTTCACTACGGGGCAGGAATTTAATAGTGTTTGAGATTATGTAAACATCTCGTTGACAACTTTTATTTTTGTGACTACAATAAAGTTGTCAACAAATTAGTATGGATATCAAAGAATTAATATTAAAATTTATCCGGAAAAATAAGAAAATAAGGACTGCTGACATTGTTAAGAGAACCAACTTTTCTCGCGCTTATGTAAATCGTTTTTTTAAAGAGTTGAGAGAGGAAGGCAGAATTGAGCTTATAGGCAAGGCAAACCAGGCCTTTTATGTTTTGGCTAAAAAAAAGGAAGTTGAAAAAGCAAAGCGAAAAATCCTCAGTATCCGCCGCATATTGATAAACAGAGAGCTTTCGGAAGACGTTGTTTTGGATGAAATTAAAAAGGATACCGGAATTTTCTTTAATATGCCGGCCCATATTTCTAAAATTTTGGAATATGCGTTTACGGAGATGCTGAATAATGCCATTGAACATTCCGAATCTCGCCAAATAGAAATTTTAATGAAAAGGGATTCGGTTATTCGTTTTGATGTTATTGATAAAGGGATTGGCATATTTAACAACATTATGGAGAAGAAAAAATTACGCAGCGAGATTGAGGCAATTCAAGACCTTTTAAAAGGAAAACAAACGACCGCGCCCAGAGAACATACGGGCGAGGGGATATTTTTTACTTCCAGAGTCGCTGATATGTTGACCATTCAAAGTTCAAGAAAAAAATTGCTCTTTAATAATATTTTAGGCGATATTTTTATAAAAGACAGCGATAAAAATATAAAAGGCACAAAAGTTATATTTGTTATATCGCTTAGAGCGAAAACGAATCTTGGCGAAGTTTTTAAAAAATATGCGGGCGGGGCTTTTGCTTTTGCTAAAACCGAAGTAAATGTCCGTCTGTATAAATTAGATACTGATTTTATTTCTCGTTCTCAGGCAAGAAGAATTATGAGCGGTTTAGATAAATTCAGAACGATAACTCTTGATTTTAAGAATGTTAATACCGTTGGCCAGGCATTTGGCGATGAAGTGTTTCGGGTTTGGCAGGGTCGTCATCTGGGCATTAAACTCGCCTACAAAAACGCTAATGAAAACATCATCTTTATGCTCAAAAGAGCGTTTGTGAAATAGAGGGAAAAACAGGGTCAACCCTATTTGCTGTGCGAAAGAGATTAAAAAAGAAAAAAAGAAGTTGTCCTTTGTGTAAGCCCCACAAGATGAGAGGCGCTAAAACTACGGGGGACAAAGAAATTACGCAATTCGCGGCGGTTTTTAATTTTTTGCCAAAATCGCTAAAATTGATAAAAAGCCCAATATAAGTTAAATTAAAAGAAGAGCAAAATATTCTTTATGACTCAAAAAGAGGCATTAGAAATCATGAAAAGCGGGCATAACGTCTTCCTTACCGGACGACCGGGTAGCGGTAAAACATATCTGCTCAATAAATTCATTCAGTTTTTGCGGCAAAAAAACATTCCAACCGGCGTCACTGCTTCTACCGGAATCGCGGCTACGTATCTGAACGGAATGACAATTCACTCGTGGTGCGGTATGGGCGTGCTTAGCCAACTTGACGACGAAAAGCTCAAAAAAATTCTTAGAAAGAAGAACCTTCAAACACGGCTTCGCAAGAGCCGAGTACTTATTATAGATGAGGTTTCTATGCTTTCAGCAAGGCATCTTGATGTTGCCAGCGAAATTGTCCGTTCGTTTCGGCAGAGCTGGGAACCCTTTGGCGGAATGCAGGTAGTGCTTTGCGGCGACTTTTTCCAGTTGCCGCCGGTGGGGAATAAAAACGACCGAAAGACCTGCCTTTTTGCCTATCACTCCAGCGCCTGGCCGGGACTAAAGTTTAAGATATGCTATCTTGCCGAACAGCACCGACAAACCGACAGGGAATACCTGTTCGCGCTTGAAGCAATTCGCACTAATAGCGTGGATGAAACCGTTCGCGCCTTACTGCAGAGACGAATCGGCGCCTCTCTACGAACAGGCCCCCACACCAAATTTGGTGTGGGGGCAGGCCAATCAAGGTCTTTTAGGGTGCGGCCCGAATACACCAAACTTTACACCCACAACGTAGACGTTGACGCCATCAACGCGCGAGAACTTCAAAAACTCCCGGGCAAGGAACGGGTATTTCATAGAAGCAGCAGCGGCCCAATGGCTTTGGTAGAAATGCTTCATAGGAGTTGCCTGGCGCCAGAAGCGCTGGCTTTAAAAAAAGGCGCTTTTGTCATGTTTGTGCGGAACAACCTTGAACAGGGTTTTGTCAACGGAACACTGGGCATAGTGGAGAAATTTGACGACGATGGTTTTCCTGTCGTAGAAACAAAAACGGGCCGCCGCATTAAAGTATTTCCCGAAAAGTGGCGGATTGAAGAGGATGACGAAGTGAAAGCTGAAATCCGCCAGTTGCCTTTGCGGTTGGCTTGGGCAATTACCGTGCATAAAAGTCAAGGTATGACGATTGATGCCTGCGAGATTGACCTTCGCAAATCGTTTGAGCCGGGCATGGGTTACGTAGCGCTTTCAAGAACATCCTCGCTGGAGGGCATACGGCTGGTGGGTTTCAATGATATCGCTTTGCGCGTCAATGAAGAAGCCCTGAAAATGGACAAGCGCTTCCAGGAATCTTCTCGCCGGATTGCGGCGGAATTTTTACTGCTGGGGAGAAAAAACTGATTTAATTTATGGAAAAAGAGTTTTACAAAGAAAAAGCGGAGAAAATGTGATAAAATAAAAAAATGGTAGAGAAAAAATATAAAATCAAAGAAATACCAAAAATTGAACAGCCGTGGGAAGATTTAATAAAAAAAATTTTATGACCAAATCTTTCACTATCCACGACTTGCCGAAAGAGGAGCGGCCACGCGAGCGGTTGGTTAAGTTTGGCGAACAAATGCTTTCGGTCCAAGAATTATTACAGCTTATTTTGGGACGCGGCATTGCCGGCGAATCGGTCGCGGTTACAGCCCAAAAATTATTAACGCAATTTGGTAATCTCCAGAAATTAGCCGAGGCAAGCATTGAGGAGTTGTCTTTAATCAAAGGAATTGGATTGGCGAAAGCGGGGCAAATAAAAGCCGCGTTTGAAATTGGCCGCCGGCTTTCCACCCAAACCCCGCCCTATAAAAGCAAAGAACTTACCGATCCCGAGAAAGTATACCGGCTGATAAAGAGCAAACTAAAAGATTACACACGAGAACATTTTTATATCATTCCTATTGATAGCAGAAATTACTCAATCGCAGAAGTTTCAGTCGGCTCTCTTAATGCCAGCATTGTTCATCCGCGCGAAGTATTCGCGGAAGCAATCAAAAACAAGGCCGCGTCAGTTATATTTGTTCACAACCACCCTTCAGGCGACCCCGAACCATCAGAAGGTGATTTGGTGATAACAAAGAGATTGGTTGAAGCCGGTAAAATTTTGGAAATAGAAGTGGTTGACCACATCATTATCACCAACAATGAGAAGTTGCCATTTTTCAGTTTTAAGGAACGTAAATTGCTATGAAGCCCAAAATAAACAAACACGACATTGAGTTTTTAATTGATTGTCTTAAAAGCGGAAAAGAAATTCCGGAAGTTTATAAATACGCGCTTTTTCCGACCAAGCAAAAAGAATACGAACTTGTCTATGCTGGAAAAATGCGAAAGGAAGATGTATTAGCGGACACCGAAGAAGCCAAGCCGGTGCCG
>JAHIOY010000090.1 GCA_018894495.1 Patescibacteria group bacterium | reverse complement strand
TCTTTTCAACCAAAAGCACCAACAGATGGTAAAATAAATCAGCGCTTTCTTCAATCAGCCTGGCTCGTGTTTCCTTTTTTGCTGCTTGTATCACTTCGCCAGATTCTTCTTCAACTTTTTCTAAAATTTTTGTCAGACCTCGCTTGAAAAGAAAGGCAGCATAAGAATTTTTTGGCAAGACCTTTTTTCTTTCAATGAGCAAATCATAAAGCCCTTGTAAAAATTCAAGTTGCTCTCTCTTTTTAATTCCAAAACAAGAATATTTACCGGTATGACAAACAGGCCCTTGGGGTTTGACAAAAACCAAAAGCGCATCTTTGTCGCAGTCATCCTTAATCGAAACCACCTCTAATTTGTTGCCTGAGGTCTCACCTTTCTCCCACAATCTTTTTTTGCTTCGGCTCCAAAAGGTTACTCTCTTTTGCTTTATTGTTCTTTTCAATGCTTCATCGTTCATAAATCCCAGCATCAAAACATCCTTTGTTTTGACATCCTGAATAATAGCCGGGATAATTCCTCCCATCTTTTGGAAATTTAATTGTTTTATATTTATTTTTTTCATAATCGTATTGAAATTTTATTTCTCCTTAGAAATTTTTTAAGCTCTGCGATACTAATTTCATTATAGTGAAATACACTGGCCGCCAGCGCCGCATCAACGTTCGCTTTTTGGAAAACATCAAGAAAATCCTGCATAGTTCCGGCTCCGCTTGAAGCAATGACTGGAATGCCTACGCTACCAGAGATTATTTTTAAAAGCTCAATGTCAAAACCTTTTTTGGTGCCGTCTCTATCTAAACTATTAACCAGAAGTTCGCCGGCGCCGAGTTCTTCCATTTGTTTGGAAAAGTTCACTGCATCTATGTCGGTAGCTTCCGTGCCCCCTTTTATATAAATCCTCCACTTTTTACGTTGTTTTTTTGCATCCACGGAAATGACAATACATTGAGAACCAAATTGTTTAGCGGCTTGCCGAATTAAAGATGGGTCTTTCACCGCTGCCGAACCTATTGAGACCTTATCTGCGCCGGCATCCAGCAGGTTCTTGATGTCATCAATGCTGCTAACCCCGCCGCCGACCGTGAAAGGTATGTTTATTTCTTTTGCAATTTTTGAAACCAATTCGCAAAATGTTTTGCGATTTTCCAGTGTTGCGGAAATATCCAGAAAAACAATCTCGTCTGCCCCGAGCTCGCCGTATCGTTTTCCCAGTTCAACGGCATCGCCGACGTCGCGCAAATCGTTAAAGTGCGCGCCTTTTACAACCCGCCCATTTTTTACATCAAGGCAAGGAATAATTCTTTTGGCAAGTTCGTTTTTTGGCAAAACATTTAATTGAGCTGTTTGCAGGTCTATATTTCCTTCATACAACGCCTTGCCAACAATCACGCCGTAAGCCCCTCTTTTATTTAGTTCCTGAATATCAGCAAGAGTTGAAATGCCGCCGGCGGCAATGATTTGAAATCCTTTCTCTATAAACTCATCCATTAAATCAAAATTAGGGCCTTTTAGCAAACCATCTCTTAAAGTATCGGTTACCGCGAGAGTTTTAACGTCAACCTTTTTCAAAACAGACAAAATTCTTCTAATTGATGTTTTGACTTTCTTTCTCCAACCTCTTATTGCAAGAACCCCGTCTTTTATATCCAGAGAAACAACGATTCGGTTGTTGCCAAATTCTTTAAGTAATCTTTTTAGAAGTTTTTGATTTTCTATAACCACTGTCCCTAAGATAATTTTTTCAATTCCATTTTTTAGATAGGACTCGGCGTGAGCAAAAGTGCGAATACCGCCACCAACTTGAACCGGGATGCTTACCATTTTTGCAATTGAAAAAATTGTCTCTTTATTTATGGGCTCGCCAGCCCTTGCTCCTTCCAAATCAACAACCTGCAAAAGTTTAGCGCCCTTTCGCTCAAATTCTTTGGCTATTTTTACCGGCGAATCGCTGTAAATCTTTAATTGATCGTATTCCCCTTGTTTGAGACGAACACAATTTCCTTTAATAATATCAATGGCTGGTATTACGAACATAGTTTGCAAAAATTATTAAGTAATTTCATTCCGGCTTCTCCGGATTTTTCGGGGTGAAACTGGACGGCAAAAAAATTATCTTTTTGCATTATAGATGGAAAATCAAAACCATAACTTGTTTTTCCAATAATTTTAACTTCCGCGGCGTCAACGTAATATGAGTGCGCAAAATAAAAGTACGAACCGTCCGGTATGCCAGCGGTCAAAGACGACCCTTGATTCAATTCGACTTTATTCCATCCGATGTGCGGGATTTTAAATGTTGGAGGAAACTTGCGGCACTTCCCTTTGAAAATCCCAATGCATTTTGTTTTGTCTTCTTCGGAGTAGCGGCCAAGTAGTTGCATACCCAAGCAAATGCCCAAAAATGGTTTCTTTATTTTAGAAATAATTGCCGCGACTCCTCTTTTTTTTAATTCCTTCATCGCGGCTCCCGCTCTTCCTTGACCAGGAAAGATGACTCCCTCAGCCGATAAAATTTCTTCCGGCCTTGAAGCGACAACCCAATCAAACCTTAGCCGTTCTAAAGCATTTTTTACTGAGCCAATATTACCTGCTTTGTAGTCAATGAGCGCTATCATAATATTCCTTTTGTGGTTGGTAATAAATCTTTGACTCGTTCATCGCGGCTGATTGCCAATCGCATCGCCCTGGCCAATGCTTTAAAAATGCTTTCCGCAATGTGATGTTCGTTCCGGCCGTAGCGAAGGTTTATGTGGATATTAGCTTGTAAATTATTAGCGATTGCTCTGAAGAAATCTTCAAACAGTTCTGTCGGCATATCGCCAATTTTTTCGCGCTTAAAAGAGACATTCCAGACAAGATAAGGTCTTCCGCCAAGGTCAAGGGCAACCTCTGCCAAGGCATCATCCATAGGCAAAAGAAATCCATACCGTTCAATGCCCTTCTTATTGCCCAGGGCTTTTCTTATAGCTTGACCGAAACAGATGCCCACATCTTCCACTAAGTGATGCTCATCAATTTTTAAATCCCCTTTTGCTTTTATGAGCAAGTCAATAAGAGAGTGCCGGGAGAAAAGTTCAAGCAGGTGATTAAAAAATCCAATACCGGTGTCAATTTGGTATTTTCCGGTTCCGTCCAAATTTACCTTGACCGTAATATCGGTCTCTCCCGTTTTTCGTTTAATAGTTGCGGTTCGTTTTTTCATAGTCTAAAAATCAAGATTGATTGTCTAAAAATCAAGATTGATTTTTAACGAATTTAACGAATAATTTTTGTTTGATAAATTTTTAGAAATTTTTTCATTTGCTTCACAGTGCCAATGGTAAGGCGCAATGTCCCCCTGATGTTTTTTTTATTTTGAGGGCGCGCCAGGACGCCATTTTCGGCAAGCAATGTCCATACTCTTTGGGCGTTAGCGGGCCGAAAAAGAATAAAATTGGCTGCCGACGGCTCAAATAAAATATTGTTTTCAGTAAAAAATTTCTCAACCAGGGGTTTTGCTTTTTCCATTACTTCTTCGACATATTTTTTTAGCGCTCGTTTATCTTGGAGAGCGGCGCTGGCTAGATAATAAGCAGCCATATTCACATCATAAGGCCCGCGGACTTTCAACATTTCAGCAACATACTCTTTTGCGGCAATGACATAACCAATTCGTAAACTCGCCAGCCCAAATGCTTTTGAAAATGTCCTGGTGATAATGATATTTGGATATTTTTTGAGCAGCGGTATTGCTGTAATTTTTGAAAATTCAAAATACGCCTCATCAACGTAGACAATGGCTTTTTTCGCTTTTCGCGCTATTCTCTCAATATCCTGTAGAGATACAGCCGTGCCGGTGGGATTATTTGGGTTGCAGACCACGAGCAGTTTGACTTGTTCATCAATCGAGTCAAGAACTCCTTCCAGCGGAAATGAAAGACCGCTCTTTTTGTATAAGGGCCTTATTATTTTATTCCCCGCAACTTGAGCGCGCTGCTCAAACATAGTAAAACTCGGACCGGGGATAATAACTTTGTCTCCTTTTTCGGTGAAAGTTTGAAAGATAATATCAATACCTTGATTGGAACCATTAGTGACAAGCACCTGCTCAGGGCTGACACCGGCATATTTTGCAATTTTTTCCTCTAAATCAAAATACTCTGGGTATGCCTGCAATTTTTTGCCTTTTACAAATTTTTCTAATACCTGGCTCGCTTTTCTGTTAGGCGGTTGTGTTCGTTCATTAAAATCCAAAAGCATACCATCATACTCCGACCTTC
>JAHIOY010000089.1 GCA_018894495.1 Patescibacteria group bacterium | reverse complement strand
TAATTGAAAATTAGAAATTAGAAATTTTAGTATAGGGCCCCATCGTCTAGCCCGGTCTAGGACGGAAGATTTTCATTCTTCTAACACCGGTTCAAATCCGGTTGGGGCCGCTTTCAAATGTCTCAAGAAAAACAAGTTTTTATTTCTGAATTCCGAAATAAAAAATATTATCTGAGGGTTGGCAATGCCTCTGATTTAAAAAGTCCGAGAGAACGAGCTCTTTTTCGACTTTTTGAAATTTTGCCGGGGTTTCTTGCCTGGCTTACCTTCGGAGCGGCAATTTTATTTTCTTGGCTTTTTCCCTTTCTAACCGCAGTTTTCATCATCGTTTTTATTATTTATTGGCTTGTCCGAACAATTTATTTTTCTTTTTATCTTCAAGCCGGTTATAAAGAAATGAGAAAAAACGAAAAAGTTGACTGGCTTGAAAAACTAGACAACTTACCCGCCCGCCCTGCTTCGCAAGGCGAAGCGGGCGGGCAACTTAATAATTGGCGAGATATCTACCATTTGGTTTTAATTCCCTTTTATAAAGAACCGCTTGAAATCTTAAAAGAAACTATATCTTCTTTAGAAAGAAGCGACGAGCCAAAAAATAAAATAATGGTCGTTTTATCTTACGAAGAAAGAGCCGGTCGGGAAGCCGAGAAGGCGGCCGAGGAGATGAAAAAAAAATTTGAGGATAAATTTTTTAAATTTTTAGTAACCTGCCATCCTTCAAATTTGCCCGGTGAAATTCCGGGCCACGGCTCCAACGATGCCTGGGCCGCTAAAAAAGCTAAAGAAACGTTTATTGACCCTCTTAAAATTGCCTACGAAAATATTATCGTTTCTTTTCTTGACGCCGATACGGCTGTTTTTCCAAAGTATTTTAGCTGTCTTACTTATTATTATTTGACTTCAAAAAACCCAACCAGAACCAGTTTTCAGCCGATTCCTCTTTACATCAACAATATCTGGCAGGCGCCTTCTTTCTCGCGGATTTTTGCTTTTTCTTCCACTTTCTGGCACACAATGAACCAAGAAAGACCGGAGAAATTAATTACCTTTTCTTCCCATGCCATGAGTTTTAAAGCCCTGATTGACGTTGGTTTTAAGCAAAAAGACGTTGTTTCTGACGATTCGCGAATCTTTTGGCAGTGTTTTTTTAAATATGATGGCGATTATCGGGTTCAGCCAATTTTTTATCCAATCTCAATGGATGCCAACTGCGGCAAAAATTTTTTTAGAACCGCGCTTAATGTCTACCGCCAGCAAAGAAGGTGGGCTTATGGAGCCGGTGAAATTCCTTATTTTCTTTTCGGCTGCCTTAAAAATAAAAAAATTCCTTTGCTCAAAAAAATGTCTTTGGGATTTGAACTTATTGAAAGTCACTGGTCTTGGGCAACGGCCTCAATTGTGATTTTTTTATTGGGCTGGCTTCCCGTTGTCTTGGGAGGAAGCGAATTTTCTCAGACATTAATTTCTTACAATCTTCCCTTGGTAACAAGCCGAATTTTAACCGTCGCTATGCTCGGCTTGGTCCTTTCCTGGTATTTTAGCATTCTTTTGCTTCCACCAAAGCCGCCAAATTATGGAAAATATAAGTATTTATTTTTTACTTTTTCTTGGCTTTTTTTGCCGGCCTTAATGATCTTTTTTACTTCCTTGCCCGCCCTAGACGCTCAAACACGGCTGATGCTCGGAAAATACCTCGGATTTTGGCCAACCGAAAAGATAAGAAAAATCAGCGAATAGCGAATCTGTTTCGAATTTGCGAATAAACGAATTCGTAAATTCGTATATTCGTAATAAATTCGTTATTCGTTGATTTATTCAAGGTGGATTTTTTCTCTAAATGCCTCTAACCGCTTTTTTAAAAGGGGGTAATTTTTAAATTCCGGGTCCTCGCCCAAAATTTTTTTTGCTTCGTTGCGGGCTTTGGAAACCAAAATGGCATCTGCCAAAGACGACATGGCCAAGTCGGGAATTCCCCACTGCCTTTGGCCGATGAGATTTCCGGGTCCTCTGATTGCCAAATCCTTTTCTGCCAGTTCAAAACCGTTTTCGCAGGTAATCAGGGCGCGTAATCTTCTATTATAGACAATGCCCGGGGTATCAATAAATAAAAAGCAATATGACTGAAAATCCGAGCGGCCCACCCTGCCCCTGAATTGATGGAGCTGGGCCAAGCCGAACTTTTCCGAACCCTCAATAAGCATTACCGAGGCGTTAGGCACGTCCACTCCCACCTCAACAACGGAAGTAGAAACCAAAATATCAATTTTCCTGTCTTTAAAATCCGTCATTATATTTTCCTTTTCCTGCGATTTCATTTTTCCGTGAAGCATGCCGATTTTCAAGTCGGGAAAAATTTCCTCCGATAGTTTTTTATATTCTTGTTTTACCGCTTTGACGTCCAGCCAGCTCAAAATTTGAAATGATAATTCTCCCCCTAATAAATTTTCCCGCGAGACCTTTGGGGGCTCTATTCGCGGACAAATTGCAAAGGCCTGCCTACCCTCTTTTATTTGTTCTTTTATAAATTCATAAGTCGCTTTTTTGTTTTTGGGCTGAATTATTTTTGTGATTATTTTTTTTCTGCCTTTTGGCATTTCATCTATTACCGACAAGTCAAGGTCGCCGTACAAAGTCAAAGAGAGTGTGCGGGGAATCGGGGTGGCAGTCATAGAAAGAAGATGGGGAATGAGGGACTGTCCCTCTCCTGTCCCTCTCCTGTCCCCGCAGAGACGGGCTCTTTGCTTCACGCCAAAACGATGCTGTTCGTCAACCACCACCAGAGCCAATTTTTCAAATTTCACCCGCTCTTGAATCAGAGCGTGAGTGCCGAGTAAAATATCAATATCTTTCAATTTTTCCAAAAGTTCTTTTCTCGTAATTTTTTTATTTTGAACATAGTTTTCTTTTCCGGTGATTAAGCCGATTCTACAAAATCCTTGTGGATTTTGTAAACTTGTATTAAAATTAAATTCTCCCAAGAGGTCGCTGATGGTTTTATAATGCTGTTTAGCCAGAATTTCCGTTGGCGCCATAAAAGCGACCTGATAACCGGCTTTGGCCACATCAAGCGCGGCCATAGCCGCAACCACTGTTTTTCCTGAACCGACATCGCCTTCCAGAAGCCGATTCATAGGCCTTGGTTTTTCCAAGTCCTTTAATATCTGCCAAGCCGCCTTCTTTTGGGCATCGGTTAATTTAAAGGGCAGTCCCTTTGTAAAGTCCTGAACCGCGGCTAAATCTAAAGGGATAGCAACCGCTTTTTCTTTGGCCAATTTCATTCTTTCTCTTAAAACAAACAGGGAAAGGTTGAATAATTCTTCAAAAGCAAACCTTTTTTTTGCTTCTTCGGCCAGTTTCAGGGAATCAGGAAAATGAATTTGCCAAATGGCTTTTGACAGGGGTAAAAAATCGTATTTTTTGCTTATTTTTTCTGGCAGGGAATCCGGGATTTGATTTTTTAATTTTGCCAACAGGGGTTTGACGATAAATCTCAGCCACTTTGACGACAATCCCTCGGTTTCAGGATAAACGGGAATCAATCTTCCCGTATGGGTTAATTCATCATTCTTAATTCCTAATTCATAATTCAAGAGTTTTTCGTAAGCGGGATTTGATAAATATATTGACTTTCCTTTCCCAGTAATCTTTCCCGCCAAACAAACGAAAGTTCCTTTTTTGAAAGTGTTTATTAAATACGGCTGATTAAACCACATTACTTTTAATTTCCCGGTTTTGTCGTCAATGGTCATTTGGGTTAAAACCAATCTCCTTCTGAAAGTTCTGATATTTTTTATATCCACGATTTCTCCCTGAAAACAAAAAGGGCCGCCTAATTCAGCTTTAGCAATAGAAATCAAATGCGAGAAATCCTCATAGCGATGAGGAAAATGGAAAATAATATCCCCGACATTTTTTATCCCCAGTTTTTTTAGTTTTTTTTGATACTGAGGACCGACCCGAGGAAGATTTTCAATAGGGGTTGAGAGAAGCATAGAAATTTATTTTAATTTAACAATTTATCTCAAGTTTGCTGAAGGACAAATTTTTCCCTGCCTCGTAGTGAACGCAAAGCGTTCTACTACGGGGACAATTTCAAGTTTTTCTTTAGCGGCAAATTATTCTGAAAACCTAAAAATAGAAAGCATTTTATCTAAAATGCTCTTCTAAAATCTGTAATGTATTCGGCAAATTCGGCAGTCGGCACGCGTAACCCCATTCATTGTCATGCCAAGCAAGATTGATTAAATCTTCACCAACTATTATTGAAAGAACATTATTATTAACAACAACGGGAAATTTATTTCATTATTTTGCTGGAGATTGTTCCCCTGTCAACGTGGAGCAAGCAGGATAGGGATCGACTATCGTTGAATATTCTTTATATCCTGTTAAAAATTTCATAGCATATGTAACCCTAACTCTCACTGGACTAACAGGTTCGCCCTTCAAGTAAAATTCACAAAAATCGGAAGAATTCGGAGAAAGAATTGCGAGAGTCTCTTCTTCCTTATCAGTAGTCATTTCTCCCTTGCTTGCCAATTTACATTTTAGGTCTCTGACTTCTCTTTTGTAATTACTAACAGTCACTGACACCACATAGGTATCTTTAAATTTTTCACATGTTCCAGACATATATGGTATATCTACGCCACCAACCTCCCATGTAGACGCAAGGGTCTTATACAAATTATAGACACTGAAACCTAGTAAAAAGACGAATCCAAGAGCGCAGGTACTCAATATTACTCCAATTGATAGTTCTTTTAAGTTTTTAACTTCCATAAGTTTTAATTGGATTATTAATTATTAGAGCTAACAATTATCGACCTTTATGAAAAATTTTCTTTTACTAAAATATGGTTCGAGCCGACCCCGATAGTAGAAACTTC
>JAHIOY010000088.1 GCA_018894495.1 Patescibacteria group bacterium | reverse complement strand
TTTCTAAATTAAATCTTTTTGCTTGAATTGCTAAAGATAAACACCTACCCTCAAGATATCGAACATGAGCTTTTGTTAAATTATTATCCTTACTTACAAACACCACAGCTGTTTGCCAAAAATCTTTCGAACTATCGTGAGTAGATAATCTGTTCCACAAATTTTCTGCCTCGCCAACGTATGCGGTCGGCAAAAGTGCTTCTTCGCTTTCTTTGCCTACTAGAAAATAAACCGCTGGCTTATTACATTCGGGGCGTTGCTTTATTTCTTTCAATTTATTTCTAGGAATAACGACTGCTTGACCGACCCAGTTACTTAATTCAGCTGTTTTTAGGCCGTTAGGTTCGCCGTCAATCAAAAATATTTTTATAGTTTTTGCCATAGAATTATTTAATCAAATCATCAACGCCAACATTCAACGTTTTGGCGATTTTTTGATAAAATTTTTGTTCTTTTGTCATCTGTTAAACTAATTATATGGTAATTATTTAATTCTATCAAAAAAACGCCGTTTTGGCGATGTTTATTTATTGCCAACACTTCGGCAGGATGGGTAAGTTCCGAGCAGATAAAAATCCACCCCAGTTTCAATGTTCCGCCTTTTTGAAAACGGCATCAAGAATATTTTCTCACTACCGACCCGCGAAGCGGGACTGTCAATTTACGAAGTATTCAAAATCTTTCTACGGGGCGAAGCGAGTTGAAATTCTACTACGGGGCATATTTTAAATTTTAACAAAAAACTGGTTTTTCGGCTAGTTGAAAATGGAAGAAAAATACCGACAAAAATTCTTAAATTGAATAGATTTTAAGTTCTTTAAATGGGTAATGTTTGAGATTATAAGTGACTAAAATTAAATCATTTAAAATACAAGTGGCTCCAATTATTGTATCATTAATCCCTAATGCAATCCCTTTTCTTTTATATTCTCTTAACAACTCCCCTGACTTATCGGCAATTGTTCTGTCTATTGGAATAATTGTTAATGAATTTAAAAAGTTAGAGGTTATTTCTTCTTCGCCTCTTTTTACTCCGAATTGAACTTCAATAATAGAAATAGGCGAACAAGCTGGCGGGCTAGATTTCTGAAATTCCTTAGTCAATTCTACTATTTCCTTTTTACCCCGCAGAAACCAAATTATAATATCAGTATCAATTAAAAATTTAGTCATAAATTTCTTTCAATCTCTTATCCGCAGATTTTCTCAAATTTCTCACATATCTCTCTATGTCTCTTTTAGTTATTAAATCAGGATGATTCTTATCGGTCCAACAGCCAGCCGCTTCCTTTAATGCTTTAGCAAATTTTTCTCTGGCTAATTTTTCTTTAGTGGCCTCAATCACAAATTGGCTTCTTTTTCTTTTACCGACAATTTTGTCAATCATTTCAAGGAGTTCTCTGGGAAATACTAAATGGGTTTTGTTTTTTGTTACTTCCATAGTTAATTAAAAAGTTAATTTTTTATGTTATTTTCATAATAACAAATAGAGATTACTTGTCAAGCAACAAAAAACTGGCTCAAAAGCCAGTTTTAAAATTAAAAAGCACATAGGCAAAATTTCTGAAGGAAATTTTGCACTATTTGTCTATCCCGACTGCTTCGGGATAGACGCTTTATAGGAATTAAAATTATTTAACTCGAGAAATTCGAATAAGACCAGAGCAAGGCACAATTTCAATTCCCTTTTTCTGGAGTTCGTCTAAAAATAAATTCACGCCCAGCGAATCAGAAGACATATGGCCGGCAATGACGACATTGATATTGGCCGCTTCGGCTTCTTTTTTTGATTCTTCTCCCATATGCATTCCGACCAAGGTGCCAATGCCGGCTTGAGCCATTTTCTCATAAATTTTGGGCGTAGGTTCGGTCCCCCCGGTAATTTCAGAAAGGCAGATTTTGCCGCACCTTCTTTCGGGCTCGCCGACAAAAATTTTTGGACCTGTCCCTATTTTGACTGCTTCCTTATATTCGGGAATTTCGTCCAATAAATTTAATATGTCCTCAACTCGCTCCGGTTTTTCTATTTCAATTATGTCCTTTAAAAATTTTGCCGCCAAATTGTCGGCCGGAGTGTGGGCATTCATTAAATTAAAACCCAGAAGTTTTGCCGTATCAACCGTTCGCTCAACGTTTAGACGATTAACGCCTCTGGCTACTTCGCTTATTCTCTCTTTCATTAATCCCTCGGCGATATTTATCGGCACTCCGTAAAAATTCAAAACGTCGCACTGCAAATGCATAACGTCGGCTAAATGCGCCAAGCCCTTGCCCACGGGGTGATGAGCGATAATTAAATCAATTCCCTTTATTTTTTTTGCCAGGAGAAGTTCGGCCGGTTCAATGTCAATACCAACCAAGACCTTTTTTATTTCTTTATCCTGGGCAATATAATAAATTCGCGAGTCCAAATAAGGATTATTCAGGGCTTCCAAATCAAATCTTTCTTTCTCTTTTTCGGAAAGTTTTTCATATTTCTCTTTTTTTCTTGCCAAAAGTTTTTCTATTCCTTCGCTTCCTCTAAAATCAGCCCTGATTCCCATTTTTATCGCCAGATTGAAAATGTCTTTTATTTTCATATTTTAATTATAACAAAAACCGCTGACAAATTCAATGGCTATGAAAAAATCCCCCGACAAAACTTTTTAAAGTTTTGCATAAGGGGATTTTTTCTGATTTTTTAGTAGCGATCTCTTCTGCCTCCGCCGAATCCTCGGCTACCTCCGCCACCGCCGCCACGGCTAAATCCGCCTCTTTGTGGGCGAGGCTCTAAAGGTCTAGCTTCGTTTACTGTAACGTTTCTTCCATCAATCTCTTTGCCATTAAACATTTCAACGGCTTTTTGAGATTCTTCTTCGGAAGACATTTCAACAAAACCAAATCCCTTTGAACGGCCGGATATTTTATCAATAATCACGGTTGCTGATTCAACGGTTCCAGCCTTAGCAAAGGTCTCTTTCAAGGTCGCTTCGGTGGTTTCGTAAGATAATCCACCGACAAACAATTTTTTTGCCATATTTATTTCTTAATACCTTAGCTTTCATATAATGAAAGCTCGGTTAATGAGTAAGTCGACCGACTGTCTTTTCTCCTTCAGGGCTTACATAATTGATAAAAAATGTAAGGAGAGGAAATTTAATAGACACTTACATTTTTATAATAATACTTATTATAAAAATGTCAACCCCGTAGGGATCTATGACTTGCCTGGCCCAAATTAAAATTTAAATTTTTCAGCAAATTTCCCAATAATAGGAAGTGGAACTTGTTTACCATTTGCCACATTTATTATCCCGATAATGGATAATACCAGCCAAGTAATCCAAGCTATGAATCCAATAAGCCAGCCGAGAAATGGAATCCAAGCGATAAACATCGTCGCAATTTCAGCAATAAATAAAACCAAACCTTGTTTAGCATGAAATTGAGCGAAGGCATTATCTTTACAGGCAAGCAGAGGAACTAAAAAAAGAATGCCAATATAACTAAGAATCGCTGTTAAATCTTTTTTCTCTCCGCCAGTTGGCGGATTTGCTTCTGGTTTTGTTTCTTTATTAATTGTTTCTTCCATAAATTTAAATTAAATTATATTAATTATGAATCGACCTTTCCGAAACGGAAAATACGAATTTACGAATTTGCCGTTTCGGTTACGAATATAAGTCTTTAGGACATTATAACAAAATTAATCAATTTCGTCCATTCTTATTGTCTTCTGCTCTTTGTTCTTCTGATTCTTGCTCTTCAGACCCAGGCGCTTCCCCTTCTTCCTTTAAAGCAACTGCCTCTGACTCTTCTTCAACATCAGTTGTGGGGAAAATGAATTCCCGCCCCGCCGCCCCCTCGCTTCCGACGGCGATTTTTTCGACGGGCTTATTTAATAAAGCGTCTTTGTGTTATAGATAAATTTTGTATCAAAATTTTACCTTTTTTTGATTAAATTAATAATTGTGGATAACTCTGTTATTGATTTTCTATTTTTTTTCTATTATACTATTAGTATAAGAATAAAGCAATCCTATGCTTACCCAAAAACAAAAAGCGGTCTTTGACTTCGTAAAAACTTATTTAAAAGATAAGGAGTATGCCCCATCTCTTGAGGAAATACAAAAGAAATTTAAACTTGCTTCTGTTTCAACTGCCCATTACTATATTTCAAAATTAAAGAAAGCCGGCTATTTAGAGAAGCTAAAAAATAAAGCACGATCAATCAGTATCCCCGAAAGGGAGCCATTAGTTAAAATTCCATTACTAGGAACTATTGCCGCAGGAGAACCGATAGAAGTAATCCGCGAGAATGAGTTTATATCCGTATCAAAAACAAAGTTGCCAAAAAGCGGCGAGATTTATGCTCTACGAGTAAGCGGCAATAGTATGATTGATGAAAATATTAGGGATGGTGATGTGGTGTTGGTAAAACAGCAAGAAGTCGCAGAAAATGGTCAGCGTGTAGTTGCTCTGATAGATAATTACGAAGCAACACTAAAAAAATTTTATCGGGAAAGAGGCCACATTAGATTACAGCCCGCAAATAAAACCCTTGAACCGATCATTATTCGGAAAGATAGGGATATAAAAATTCAAGGCATCGTCGTTGATGTTATTACGGAATCACCGGAAGCGACTCCCCAAACTCTATTCGGAGATTATGAGCCACTAAAGAAAAGGTGGACTGGGTATTCGATTTATAACGAGGACGCTAAGAGGCGAACAAAGCAAAATACATTGCCGACTCTTTATCCGAAATTACCAAATCAAAAATTCGACATAATTTACGCTGATCCACCTTGGCACTATAATGGAAAATTGCAATTCGACAAAAGCAGTAAAAGTAAAGAAAATATTGATTTCTCAAGAAAAATATTCATAAGTTCGGCTACGTTCAAGTATCCAACATTAAAGACCAGCGAATTGATGAAAATTCCCGTTCATGAAATCGCAAGGGACGATTGCCTTTTGTTTATGTGGACATCAAATCCGCATTTAGCCCAAGCCGTAGAGTTGGGTGAAGTATGGGGATTTGAATACAAAACAGTCGCATTTGTTTGGGACAAAATGAACCATAACCCTGGGCAATATACTCTTTCAAATTGTGAGTTATGTTTGGTGTTCAAGCGAGGCAGAATACCAAAACCAAGAGGTGCGAGAAATATGCAGCAATTAGTGCGAAGCCCAAGAAAAGAACATAGCGAGAAACCAGTAGAAGTAATCCAAGCAATAGAAAAGATGTTTCCAAGCCAAGAAAGAATTGAATTATTTGCAAGAAGAAAAACAAAGGGCTGGTCAGTGTGGGGCTTGGATGTTTTTAATGAAAAATAATGCTTTTTTAGAGCAACAACTTTTTTAAGTTTTTATTAAAATGATCAACTAAAGATTTGCTATCTTTTGTGTCGCTCCAAAAAAAGAAATGTTCAGGACAGCCAGTATACCAACAATGCACTTCTCTTACGCGTTTTGGGTCGCGCGCAATATCGCCTTGAAACACAATCCAAAACGGCAAAATATTCTTTCCAAGCTTGCCATGCTTTCTTAGTATTTTTTGTAAACCTGGAGTAAAAAATTTACATGATCTTTCGTGAGCATTTCCTCTGCCCGCTTTACGAGGTTTTCCTTCGACCCACCCATCTTGTCTTTTAACTTCAACATATAGCGTTTTCTTTGTTTTTAGATTATCTATCGCAAAATCGGGTACTACCCCATGCACCCATGTTTCATTTGGATTATATATTTTTGCCAAAACTTTTTTGCTAAGTTTTATAGCAGAGTAAATATTTTTAAATTCTTTTGGTCTTGGGCGTACACGAAAATCAGTTTTTTCAAATTCCCTTGAAAAAACTTCGTAGAAGCTTTTTTCAGTAATTCCTGCTTTACTGCCACTAGCATCTTGCCAAATTTCTCTTTTTCTTAATTCATTTGTTCCCATATTATTTCAAAAAATAATCGGCTGGTTTTTTGTAAATTTCCGTAAATTTTTTAACTTCGGCAACATCAAGCCGTCTTTCGCCAGATTCAATTTTTGAGACATAAGATTGCGGTGGGTGCAGGACTCGAACCTGCAAACCCCTTGCGGGGTTATAGTTTTCAAGACTATTGCCTTGCCATTCGGCGCAACCCACCCTAAAAGCGGTGTGTATTTGAAAAAATCTTTATTTTCTTGCCAAATATTTAAAAATTTCGCAGAGCGCTCCAAAAAATGACAAAACGGAAAGTAAAATCAAATATTTATTAGCGGTCTCAAGATACCCCCAAAGGGCAAATAAAGACAAAAACACTAAAAAATGTAAAAGCCAGAATTGTCTTTTTGTTAATTTTCTTGGACCTATCATATTTATGTTTATAATTTTATTCTGATTTCGCTTTGCTTGCCCTGAGTTTATCGAAGGAGGGGCCGCTAAATTCTTTTATTCTATTGATTTTTCTAACCCTTTTCTTTTGCTGAAAATAAAAATATAAAGAATGTCTAACATAGCAAGAGTGTTAATAACCAAAAGTGCAATAAACCATCCTTTATCGTTAATCCTAGCTGCCTTCCAAAGCGCCCAGCCTTTCCACGGGATAGTCCAAAGGACGAGCAGAAGCAAAATCCATGAATTTTGTTGAAGAAATTGTTCCATATTTTCTAAAAATTTTTTAAAATAAATCGGCCTTTTATAATTTTAACAACTCCTCAATATTAACGCCTAACGCCCTGGCTAATTTTGCCATTACTAATCAATATAATGCTATCAAATTTTCAGGATTTGTTCAAGCAAAAAAGCCCGCTTTTGGCCAGCCCCGCAGTAGCGGAACAAAGACAAAAATTCACCCAGCCCCCTAAGCCCATCACCTTGTCGTCAATGTTTAGAAAACTTACCCAAAAATCCCAAACTGTAAAAGCTTTGTCATAAGCATAGGGGGCGGGACGGCTGGCGAGCCCTCGCAGAGGGCGAGCCAACAAAAACATTTTCCAACTGGCGGTGTGCGTTCGAAAAAATTCGAACTGATTTCGCCCAAAATTTGTAGGGCGGGCGGAATTCCCCCAAAACCCCCCTTCCGCCCGCCCGCAGAAGCGACCCTTTCGGATTGGACGATTTCAAGTTTTTCTAATCCACTTTTGGTGGATTGCTCGGCTCTGCCGAGCTTGGCGGCAAATTCTTTTCTTTATTTTCTTCTGGTTTATTATTTTCTGCAACTTTTGGCTTTAATTCTTCAACTTTCTTTTTAAATTCGTCGCTATTAAATATATCGTCAATAAAACTTATTGAATATACATTTGCAAGTCCGGAGTTTTCTTCAAAAACTATTCTTGGTCTTTTTGTTTGCGGACTTATGGCAACATCGTGGTATGGCAAATAACTGTTTATTATTCCTATAAATTTAGCTGGTCTAATTTGTCCAAGAGTATTTGTTTGAAAATCCATTACAGATGGTTTTAAGAAAACTGGACTACCACTATTTCCGGGGAAAACATTTGCGTCAATTAAAAATGTTTTATCTTCTTGAATCAAAGCAATAATGCCAGAACGAACAATGGGTCTGATATTTTTTTCCATCTTAATGCCGAGAGCTGGAAAACCGAGAAAAAAGATTTCTTCGCCTTCGGCAATTTCTTCTATTTTTTCGTACAAATCCTTGCTCATTCTTTTTATATCGTCTTTTTCTTGATCAATCCCAAACGGCATTATTGCCAAGTCAACATTTGGGTCTTTATGAAAAAACCAATTAATCTTTAATTCATTTTTTAATGTTTCCAAAGAACGACGCCCAAGCGTTCCATCTTTTTGATTAAACGAAGCGAATAAATTCGGTAAAAATGTTTTTTGTTCGCTATCAAAAACAACATGCTTGCAGGTAATAAGGATGTTAAAAGTTTCGTGTTCAGTTATAAAACCGGTACCAATCGAAACAAAAACATTATTTCCTTTTTCGTCTTGTTTTAATTGTTCTATCAAGACTATTGTTTTGGACCATTCTTTGTGTAGCCAACTTCTTGTGCTCATATTTTTTTCAAAATTTTATACATTTTCTTTTCAAGTAATTTTAAATCGCCATTTTTATTTTTCCATATTTCTTTGAAATCTTTATCTCTCATGGTTC
>JAHIOY010000087.1 GCA_018894495.1 Patescibacteria group bacterium | reverse complement strand
GAACAAAGTTAAAAGTTAAAAGTTAAAAGTTAAAAGTTGCAATTCAAAGTTAAAAGTTATGAAATTTAAATTCAAAAACTTTGAACTTTTAACTGTAATTTTGAACTTTGCATTTTGAACTTTAAACTTATGAAGTTTGGGGATTGGGATTTGATTAGAATAATTAGAAATTAGTCATTAGTCATTTTCTTTATGCGGGTTGCTTTAATTTCATCTCATTCTCTCATCAAGCCGGGCGGAGTGAAACGGCATATTTTGGGGTTGAAAAAAGAATTTAAAAAAAAGGGCATCTATTCAAAGATTATCGCGCCGAGAAGAGAAAAATCCGAAAATTATGGGGAAGACGTTATCTTACTGGGAATCTCCTTTCCGCTAATTATTGGGGGGACGCAGGCAGATTTTGTGATTAACTTTAATCCTTTGGCAATAGACAGGGTCTTAAAAAAAGAAAAGTTTGACGTCCTTCATTTTCATAATTTTACCTTTGCCTCTACCTGGCAAATTTTAGAGAAGTCAAAGGCATTAAATATCTTGACGGTTCATTCTGACCCTGAGGGAAGCAAATTTTTGAGCGATTCGGGTCTTTTATCATTGTGGAGAAAAATTATTGGCTTGAAAATAGACGGCTTAATTGGAATTGCGCCTCTTTGCCTGAAAGGATTTGAAAATTTTCAATGTCCCAAAGCAGTAATTCCCAACGGAATTGATTTAGACGAATTTAATCCGCGAGTTGAAAAGATTAAAAAATTTCTTGACGGAAAGTTAAATCTTTTATTTGTCGGACGGCTTGAGGAAAGAAAAGGTTTAATTTATTTGCTCCGAGCTTATAAAATTTTGGAAAAAACCCCGCTCTTTCAACGAGGAAAGGGCGGGGTGCGGCTGTTTGTCGTTGGCCAAGGACCCTTAAAAAAGGAATGCGAAGAATATGTCAAAAAAAATGGCTTAAAGGAAGTCCATTTTGAAGGAGAAAAAACCAACAGCCAATTGGTTTCTTATTATAATTCAGCCGACATTTTTGTCAGTCCGGCAATTTTTGGGGAAAGTTTTGGAATTGTGCTCTTGGAAGCAATGGCCTGCCAAAAACCGGTGGTTGCCTTTGCCAACCAAGGGTATAAAGAATTTTTAAAAGGGAAAAAGGGCGGACTTTTAGCTAAAAACCGCGATGTTCAGGACTTAGCCGAAAAAATTAGCATTTTAATTAAAAACCCGGGAATAAGAAAAAAAATGGGGGAGAGGGGATTAAACGAAGCAAAAGAATATGCCTGGCAAAATATTGCCGACAGGGTTCTTGATTTTTATCAATTATGCCAAAAAGAAAAAAATCGAAAATTAGAAATTAGAAATTAGAAATTAGAAATTTTCTTGAGCTTTGGCCCTTGTTTTCCGTCTTCTACCCAAAAACCTTTGTCTTTTATTTTTTTTCTGATTTCATCCGCTTTTTCAAATTGTTCTCTGAGAACTGTTCTCTGTACTCGGTTCCTTTTGCTTTTTTTGAAAACCTATGGTAATCTACTAATTGCGAAGTAATTAGTAATTTTAATCTACTAATTGTGACTCCTGAAATTACAATATTTTTATTGGCAATGACCCCTATCGGTGAATTAAGAATTGCTATACCAATAGGTTTGACCGTTTATAAAATAAGTCCGGTTATCGTTTATTTTTTTTCTGTTTTAGGAAACTTATTTTCAGTTTTTTTAATTCTTACCCTTCTGGGCGCTTTTTCTCGATGGACTTCCAAAAACATTTATTCTTTCAATCGTTTTTTCAGCTGGCTCTTTTCCAAAACAAGAAAAAAACATTATGATAAGGTAACTAAATACGGACTTTATCTTTTGCCTTTTTTTGTGGCAATTCCTCTGCCAGCCACCGGAGGATGGACCGCTTCTCTGATTGCTTTTGTTTTTGGCATACCCTTTAAAAAAGCTTTTCCTTTAATAGGATTGGGAATTTTAGCTGCCGGGTTAATTATTTTATTTCTTACCAGAGTCGGAATTACCATTGAAAAAAATTTCGGTTGGCAATTGATAGTAGGAATATTAATGATTTTTGGAATTAGCTATTGGCTTTACAAAAAAAATAATAATAAATAAATGAAAAAAACAGATGCAAAAATTAGCATAATTATAGGATTTTTAATAGGAGTTTTTTTCTTTATTATTTTAAAGAATATCGGCATAAAAATTCCTTACCTTTGGATTTTAATGATCGTTTTTCCGCCCCTATCCCTATTGGGCATGTTTATTATTTCTTTGCTTGGAAAAAGATTTTTAATTATTCTACAAATAGGAAAGTTTCTTTTAGTGGGCGCTCTCAATACTTTTATTGACATGGGTGTTTTAAATATATTAATTTGGATTTCAGGGATTGCCTCTGGTGTTTGGTACTCAATCTTTAAAGGAATTTCTTTTTTAATAGCCACAACAAACAGTTATCTTTGGAACAAGCATTGGACTTTTGAAAAAAGAAAAGAAGTTTTTGCTCCGGGAGAATTTTCTAAATTTTTAATACTAACTACCATTGGTTTTTCGATTAATGTAGGAATTGCTTCTTTTGTAGTAAACGTGATTGGTCCCCAACTTGGGCTGGGAGCAAAAATTTGGGCAAATGTCGGAGCCTTCACTGCTGTTTTGGTTGCCTGGTTTTGGAATTTCCTCGGAGCTAAATTTATCGTCTTCAAGAAATAAATCAGCGAATAACGAATTTATTACGAATCTACTAATTGCTTCGCAATTAGTAATGTAATTTGCGAATAAACGAAAATGTCATTAGTTTTATACCGAAAATACAGACCGCAGAATTTTGCTGAATTTGTTGGTCAAGAATATATTATTCAAACCCTAATAAATGCCATTTCTTCTGGATTAATTTCCCATGCCTATTTATTTTCCGGGCCTCGCGGCTCTGGTAAGACAAGTTTGGCTCGGCTTTTTGCCAAAGCCGTAAATTGTCAGACGAGAAAAGATGGCGAGACAGAGCCCTGCAATAAATGCAGTTCCTGCCGCGAAATTACCGAAGGCAGGTCGCTTGATTTAATTGAAATTGACGCTGCCTCTCACCGTGGAATTGACGAAGTCAGGGAATTGAGAGACGGAATTCGTTTTGTTCCGGTCAAATCAAAATATAAAGTTTTTATTTTTGACGAAGCCCATCAATTAACCAAAGAAGCGGCCAACGCTCTTTTAAAAACATTGGAAGAACCGCCGGAATACGCCATTTTTATCTTGGCCACAACCGAAATTCACAAAATGATTCCAACCATTATTTCCCGCTGCCAGAGATTTAATTTTAGCCGATTGACTTTAGCCGAGATTTTGAAAAAATTAGACAGAGTGGCAAGAAAAGAAAAAATCAAAATTGAAAAATCGGCTTTAGAGCTCATTGCTTTAAATTCTCAGGGTTCTTTGAGAGACGCTGAATCGCTTTTAGACCAGGTTTTTACCCTCTTGGGTTCAGAAAAAGAAATTAAAGCAGAAGACCTCAAGGACTTGTTGGGTTTGGTTGAAATAGGACTAATCAGTCAATTTACCGATTTTCTGGCCCAAAAAAAGCCGGCCAAGGCGATAAATTTTTTAAATGAGCTGGCGCAGAAAGGAATGGATTTATCGGAATTTGCCAAAACCCTGCTCAACTATTTGCGCCAGGCATTGCTCTTGAAAATAATGGGCGAGGATGGCAAGGAAATCGTTTCCGGCTTAACCCGAGAGGAATTCCAAAAATTAAAAGAGCAATCCGAGGCACTTAAGGAAGAAGAAATAAAAAGAATTATCAATCTCTTTTTGGAAGCCCAAACCAAAATGAAGTATTCCTCAATACCCCAACTACCCTTGGAATTAGCCATCATTGAATCTTGCGGGGTCGTCTAATTGGTAGGACAGGGCCCTTTGAAGGCTCTAATTGTAGGTTCGAGCCCTACCCCCGCAGCTCTTTTCGCTTCATTAATAATAAATAATATACAGAAAAGAAAAGACACTGAGCCCTGACGAAGGAAGGGCGAAGTGCCGTATTTATCATTATGTTTGAATTTAAGATTCTTAAAAAATCAAAAAAGAGCGGAGCGAGGTTGGGGATTATGAAAACATCGTCTGGTTTAGTGGAAACGCCCTCTTTGGCGCCGGTTGCCACCCAGGCCGTGATTAAAACCTTAGACAGCCAGGAGGTCAAAGAAACCGGGACCCAAATTTTAATTGCCAATACTTTTCATCTTCATTTGAAGCCGGGAGAAAATTTTATTAAAGAAGCCGGCGGGCTTCATAATTTTATGAACTGGCGAGGACCTTTGATGACCGATTCCGGCGGTTTTCAGGTTTTTAGTTTGGGCTTTGGCCGCGATTTAGGAATCGGAAAAATTTCCAAAAGCCGGGACGAAGAAAAAATTGGTCTCGGGTCTCAACCAAGGTTTGTCAAAATCACGGCTAACGGAGTTTATTTCCATTCGCCGTTAGATGGCGCAAAGTTATTTTTAGGGCCGAGAGAATCAATAAAAATCCAGGAAAAAATCGGAGCTGATATTATTTTTGCTTTTGATGAATGCCCGCCGCCCTTATCCAGCTTTGAATACGTTCAAGAGGCGGTTAAAAGAACTCATCATTGGGCAAAAATTTGTTTAGAAGTCAAGAAAAGCAAGCAGGCAATTTTTGGCATTGTTCAGGGTTCAAAATTTAAGGCGCTCCGCCAGGAAAGCGCTCGTTTTATTAATTCTCTGCCTTTTGACGGTTTTGGCATAGGCGGGGATTTCGGTCCGGCAGAAACAACAACAAAAATTTTAAAATTGACTTTGCCCTGCTTGGAAGAAGCGAGACCTCGGCATCTTTTGGGCATAGGCCATCTTAACGACATTGAGAAAGTGATAAAATGCGGCGTTGATTTATTTGATTGCACTGTCCCGACTCATTATGGCCGGCATGGCGTAGCCTTTGTTAGCGCCGGAAAATTATGGAAAAAATTGAATTTAAGGCATCAATTTTTTTTAAAAGATAAAAAACCGCTTGATAGCCAATGCCGCTGCTTTGTCTGCCAGAATTATAAAAGAAATTATCTTTCTCATTTAATCCGAGCTAAAGAAATTACCGGTTTAAAACTTTTGACTTTTCATAATCTCTTTTTTTTCAACGGCTTTGTCGCCAAAATCAGAGAAAAAATCAAAAATGGCAGAATATAACTGCTGTCTAACATCTATTGATTTGCAGGAAAGGAAAGAGTTTGGTATAATTTAACCATATGGCAGAAACAATTTTTTATATTTTTGGTTCGGTCTTTTTTGCTGTGGCAATTATTGCCGTTTGTGTTTGGCTTTTATATTGGCTAAAAATTTTAAAAAATCTCTCAAAAATTAGTTTTGAAGTCAAAGAAAAGGTCGAAAATCTTTCAAGTTTTATTAAAATCTTTATTAACTTATTTGAAAAGTTAGTAAATGCTTATAAAAAACATGGCAGAAGAAAAAAAGACAAAGATGAACTCGGTTAAAAAAATAATAACTGCTGGAATTTTGGGAATTGTTGCCGGTGCAATTGCCGGCGTCTTGCTTACTCCAAAGGCCGGAAAAGCCCTAAGAAAGGATTTAAAAAAAGTTTATCTAAAAATCAGCCAAGAAGTGGTAAAAGACGCTAAAAAGATGAAAAACTTAACTCAGGAAGGATACGAAGAATTGGTTGATAAAATTTCTGATGTCTACAGAAAAGCAAAGAAAGTAAAAGATGAAGATTTAGAAGAGATAGTTAAGGATTTAAAAAAACGCTGGTCAGAAATCGCCAAAAAACTAAAGAAAGAATAACTTTTTCATTCTTTAATCCTTCTTACGTATTCTCCGGTTTCGGTATTTATCTCAATAATGTCGCCCTCTTCAATAAAAAGGGGGACATTTATTTTAGCCCCGGTTTCCAAGGTAGCCGGTTTGGTGCCCGCTTGAGCCCGGTCTCCCTTTAGTCCCGGCGGCGCCCCTTGAACCTTTAAATTGATTTTTATCGGAAAAGCAACGTTAATAATTTTGCTTTCAAATTTAATTCCGGTTAAGAGTTGGTTTGACTTCAGAAATTTTGAAGCAGGACCGATTTGTTCTTCGTTTAATTCAAAACGTTTGGACGGGTTTTTCAATTCAGAAAAAACTAATTTGCCGCGATGGTTATAAATAAATTTTACTTCAAATTTATCCAAAGCCGTTTCCTCAAAAGCGTCGTCTTTGTGAAAATTTTTATCAAAAACCTTTCCAGTCATCAGGTTCTTGATTTTCGTTCTGGCAACGAACATATCCTGGGCTTTTCCAATTTGCTGGAATTCCAAGACCTCGTAGGGCTGACCGTCTAAAACAAATTTTACTCCTTTTCGCAGGTCAAAATAAGATAACATATATTTATTTAAGTATTGTGCCGATAAAATCGGGGCGACCTCTCACAAATTCTTCCGAACCCATTGCCTTTCCTCCTTCCATTTGCAATTTTTCAATGACTAAAAAATCCTTTCCGCATTGAACTCCGATTTCGTTCTGAGGCACGATTAGGGTCTTGCCAATTGAATAAGTTTTAGAAAGGGGAAATATAAAAACCCTGACTTTCAAAATTTTAATTCTTGTCAATGGACCTTTAGGCATCTGCCAAAACGCGTAGCTTCCTGGCCAGGGACTGAAAGCCCTGACTTGCCTTTCAAGTTCTTTTGCTGATTTCTCCCAATCAATCTTTCCGTCTTCCTTTTTTAAAATTTTGGTATAGGTTGCTTTTGATTCATCTTGTGGAGTGGGCTTTATTTCTCCTTTTGTCCATTTTGGAATTGTCTCAAGGAGCAGTTTTGCCCCTAATTCTGCTAATTTGTTATGCAACTCCCTGTAAGTGAACTTTGAACTTTGCACTTTTAACTTTGAACTTTTTATAATTGGTCCGTGGTCCATTTTTTCATCAACCAAAATTATTGTTACTCCGGTCTCTTGGTCTCCATTTAAAATGGCGGCTTGAATAGGGGAGGGACCGCGATATTTTGGCAATAAAGATGGATGAACATTGATAAAACCAGATTTAGGAATATCTAACATATCTTTTGGAATTATCTGACCGTAAGCAGAGACAATGGCTAAATCTGGTTTTAAACCTACGGTTTTCAATTTACAATTTACAATTCTATCTGGTTGAAGAACTGGAATATCATATTTTTGAGCAATAACTTTTACTGGAGATGGTGTCAAGAGCTGCTTTCTGCCAACCGGCTTATCCGAAGCAGTCACAACTAAAATCGGCTTATAGTTTCCTTTAATAAGCCCCTCCAAAACAATCGCCCCAAATTCCGATGTTCCTAAAAAGACAATTTTTAATTTTGATTTGTCATTTTGCATTTTTCATTTTTAATTTTTAATTACTTTACTATTCGCCATTCAATTTCTGATTCTTTTCCGGCAAATTCCAGCCAATTGCCAACCCCATCAATTACATACCATTTTTTCTTTGCTTCTGACCAGACCATCGGGTTTCCCCAAAAATAAGGTTTCTTAACTACTTCCTTTGGTTTTAATCGGTCTAATTCTAACCATTTTTTAAAGACCGTTTCAATGGCGTAATCCAAATTCCTTGATTTTGCCCAATCAGCCACCTTAGTCATAGCTTCTTTTGCTTTTTCAATCGAGCCCGCCAATTCCAAAAGCTGCTTGGCGGGATTAGTGAATCTGGAATAAATTATTTTTCGTTTTTTGGAGTTTCTTTTTAACTCCTCCAAATTTATATTTTTTGTTTCAAAATAGTGGGTTACAATCTGGCGGATGGCAGTTTCTTTTTTTAGTTCGTCGTAATCTTTAATTCTTTTTTTCTTCAAATATTCCTCAATTTTTCTGGCAATTTTTTCGCCAACGCCGGAACTTTCTCTGACGCCCTTAATGCCTTTTTCTTTATAAATAACAGCAATATCTTTTTCTAAATTTTCTATGCTCTTTGATGCTCTGAGATAAGAATTTATTCTATAACGATTTTTTTCTCCCCTTATCTCCAAAAGCCCGACCATTTCCCTGAATATTTTTGCTATTTCTTGATTAACCATTGAAATTACTAATTGATAGATTGGGGACTATAACACATTTACTCACGATCGTGAGTAAATGTGTTATAGTCGGTTTATTGAGCGCTGTATTTATTTTATTACATTTAATATCTTTTGGTAAAAATCTTTTGCTTTGTCTAATTCTTCTTCTCCTTTTTTAGTAATTTGGTATATTCTTCTTCTTTCTTTTACTCTGCTTTTAACAAAGCCATCTTTTTCTAATCGATATAAAACTCGATAAGAAGTAATTTTTCCCGGTTTAAATCCAAATTTTTTTTCAACCAATGATTGAAATAGCCAGCCATGGATTTCTTCTTCTCTTAACAAAGAAAGTATATAAATCCAGAGATTTTCAATTGTATTTGATTTTTGAAGGCGGTCAAGGGGCAACATAAGGGGGGGCTTGCCCTCCTAAATTTTGCGAGACAAAACTTGGGAGGGCTTGACAAACTATTTTACACTGGTAAAATAAGTCAATAATCTTACCTGAAATTATATTAAAACAATTTTAAAAATATGTCAAAAGAAATTAACCCCGTTAGAAATCGCATTTCTAATGGGGTGAAAATGAAACCGCTAAAAATTAGAGAACCAGAAGGAAAACTTGGGGTATTGCTTCCGGGCATGGGCGCAGTAGCAACTACATTTATAACTGGAGTGCTTGCGATAAGGCAGGGAATTGGAAAGCCGATTGGTTCAATTACCCAAATGCAGACTATTCGGCTTGGCAAGAGAACGGAAAAAAGAACACCGCTAATTAAGGATTTTGTTCCTTTAGCGGGCTTAAAGGACATTGTTTTTAGCGGTTGGGATATTTTTAAAGACGATTGTTATGAATCCGCGAAAAAAGCCGGTGTTTTGGATATAAATTTATTAGAAAAACTTAAACCTGACTTAAAAAAAATAAAACCGATGAAGGGGGCGTTTGATAGAAGTTATGTCCGAAACCTTGATGGCAATTATATAAAATCGGGTAATAGGTGGCAATTAGCAGAGCAATTGATAGAAGATATTCGTAAATTCAAGAAAAAAAATAAATGCCAACGATTGGTCATGCTCTGGTGCGGAAGCACTGAAGCGTTCATGGAGCGAAAGAGTGTTCATAATTCAATAAAAAATTTTGAAGAGGGTTTAAAAAAGAATTCTAAGTTAATTGCGCCGAGTATGCTTTATGCCTATGCGGCAATAAAGGAAGGGATTCCTTATGCAAATGGCGCTCCCAATTTATCTGCTGATATTCCTGCCTTGGTTGAACTTGCCCAAAAAACCAAAACGCCAATCATGGGAAAAGATTTTAAAACCGGCCAGACCTTGTTGAAAACGATAATTGCGCCAGGGCTTAAAGCAAGAATGCTTGGACTTAGCGGATGGTTTTCTACAAATATTTTAGGAAATAGAGATGGGGAGGTCTTAGACGACCCGCTGTCATTTAAAACAAAAGAGAAATCAAAATTGTCGGTTTTAGAATATATATTGCAGCCCCATCTTTATCCTGAATTGTACGGTAAAATAGATCATCAAGTAAAAATTAATTATTATCAGCCAAGAGGTGATAATAAAGAGGGTTGGGATAACTTGGATATATTCGGTTGGTTAGGATATCCAATGCAAATAAAAATTAACTTTCTCTGTCGGGATTCTATCTTAGCCGCGCCCATTGCGCTGGACCTGGTTTTATTTCTTGACCTTGCCAAACGAGCAAGATTGAGCGGGATTCAAGAGTGGTTGAGTTTTTACTTCAAATCGCCCCAGACCGCTGAAGGGCTTGAGCCAGAACATGACCTTTTTATCCAATTAACTAAATTAAAAAACACTCTCAGGTGGATGATGGGCGAAGAATTAATTACCCATCTTCGTTAAAAATCTAAAAGAAGTAATAGAATATATTAAAAAAAATAATATATGTTAGATTTACATAGAAATTCATTTAAAAAATTAGAAAAAAAAGTTGGTGAGATTTTTTCTTTTTTGCCTCTTAGTCCCAATCATTATACTTTAATTTCTATTTTCTTTGCTTTGATTTCTTCTTATTTTATAATCCGGCAAAAATTTATTTTGGCAATTTTTTTCTTTCTAATTGCCGGCTTTTTGGATTTTATTGATGGAGCTGTCGCCAGATATAAAAATATTGCCACAAAAGTCGGCGCTTACTTGGACACAATTTGCGACCGCTATGTAGAAGGAATTTTGCTTTTCGGTCTGATTTTTTTGCCCTTGCCAAGAATTTTTTTGCCAGGATTTACTTGGGTTTTTTTAATTTTGTTTGGAACTTTCCTCACTACTTATGCTAAAGCCGCGGCAAAAGAAAAGGAAATCGTTGAAAAAGAATTAAAAGGAGGATTTCTATCGCGAGGGGAGAGAATAATTCTGTTTTTTTTGGTTTTAATTCTGGGAGCAATTGACCCGAGTTTTACTTTTATGACCCATCTCTTAATTCTAATTGCCATTTTAACAAACTTTACTGCATTGCAAAGAATTTTTTCCTCAATAAAATCCAGTTAGTTAAAAAAGAAAGTAAATCCTTCATTACAACCTATTCAGCCATGGCTTTATAGGTTGTAATGGAAAATTGTTTTCAGGCTTTTGGCTGCCAAAAAAAATGGAGTAATTTTCCGATAGTAGCGAAGACCTGGACAAAAATAGGGGATTGTCTGCCAAAAATTTTTACCTCTTTTTTTAAAATTGCTTCTTTGAACTCTTCAAGGTTACTTGCTTTAACCTCAACATAAGCGCTACCAACTTCAAAACCGGAATGAGCGTCGCTTCCAGCAGTTATTGCCAAATTATTTTCTTTAGCGAAAGATGATGCCCTGCTATTTCCTCTCTTGGTTTGCGACCTGGCATTAAAAACCTCTATTCCATCTACTAAATTTTTATATTTTTCCAATCCGAAAATTGGCTTTCTCCAGTTAAAGGGGTGGGCGATAATCGCTATTCCGCCTTGTTTATGTATTTCTTTGACTATTTCTTCAATGCCTTTTCCCTTCGGATTTATTTCCTCTTTCAAAAAATACGCCAAAATCTCGCCAACCCAGTTTCCGTTTTCTTCAATCAGTATTTCTTCTCCCAAAATTAGAACAGCGTTTAATTTTTTTGCTGCGGCGGTTGCCCTCTTCCATCCCCTTGCGGTATTGTGGTCAGTTAAAGCAATGCCGTCCAATCCATTTTTTAGGGCCGCTTTGAGCAAATTCTCTGGCGAAGAAATCCCGTCTTTGGAGTAATAACTATGGCAATGTAAATCTATTTTCATAACCCTACGAATTTACGAATCAGTACGAATATACGAATAAATTTAAAAAATTGTATCTTATTGGAATTTCTCCGCTGTGAATTTGTAAATTAAAATATTCCCTCGCAAAGGGTCGATGCCTCCTTTTTGGCAGGTAATGGAAATTTGTTGTTCAATTGTATCTACACCCTCTAAATCGGGAAGTAGAAGCCCTGTCTTTGATGTAAAATGGCCTGTTTTGACAATTATTCCATATTTTTTTGGGTCTAATTCTTTTAGGTCTTTTACCAATTCCGGCTCGCTTAAAATATAAACACTATACGATAAGGAGCTGAGCTCCTGAGATTGAATTGGCTCAAATCGATAATCTTCGGTGGCGGCGGCAACGGCGTTATAAATAATTTCTTCGGCAATATTATTTTTAGTGGGTAAATAGGTTCCAATGCAGCCCCGTAAATTTCCATTTTCCATAATGGTTACAAAGGCGCCGGATTTTTTAGTCAGGGCTTCTTTTGGTAAATTATTAAAGGGGGAAATGATTTCCCCCTTTTTAATATATCTTTCAACCGCTTCTTTTGCCAATTTCAAGTAAAATTTAGGCATTGAGACGAAAAAAGTTCTTTGAGAGAATATAATTTTGATTGACTAAAGGTTGAAAAAGAGAAATCTTGAGTTTGGTGACCAAGAAATCTAAAAGATTATTCAAAACCAAATAAGTGGCCCAAATCCCAATGGCGAACGAGACCCTTTCAATAAAGACAATGGGAATTAAACCGAGCCAAATTGGGGCTGATAAATTAAAGGCATACAAAAAGGCAACCGAGCCCACCGCGTGAGCGGTGAAGGTGCTGCCCAAAGCATTGAGAATTAAACGGTCTTTTTTAAAGAAAGCGATTATGGGAATTAACCAATAAAGAGAATAAAACCAGACCTGCCTGCCTTCGGGATGAGCGATAAACAGCGAGATGGCGATTATGGGGATTAATAAAATCAATTTATTAAAATTCTTTGATTTAGAAAGACCAAAATAAATGGCAGCAAAGACCATTGGAAAAAGCCGAATGATGTTAGTGAGGTTAAATTGTTGCTCGGAAAAAATGGCGTTGAATAATTTAACAAAAAATACAGAGACCGCGCCGGGAAGAGAACCCAAAAACATTCCTGATGTCGGACCAAAAAATTCAAGAGGAGTAAAGGCCTGTCCTTTGGCGCCAATAATGGGGGAGAGATGAATTTGAGAAACGGCCAGCCCCAAAACCACAAAGATAACGATAAATAAAATTTTCTTCTTAATGTCTTTGCTCATATTTTTAATTATACATTTTACTCCTTCTTTCTGTCAAGCAAAAATATCCGCAGATTAAAACTTATCGATAATTAACCATGAGGTTGATTAAGCAAGGGTTTTTCGATGATGGAAATAAATTTTAAAATTGTGTTTCAAAAAATTTTTTTATAAAAAATTTTCAGTTTTTAGTAAATTTATTTCT
>JAHIOY010000086.1 GCA_018894495.1 Patescibacteria group bacterium | reverse complement strand
GCCCAAAGAATTGAATCATCCCCGAGCCAAAGATTATTATTTGCAAATTCATGTGGGTAAAATTGAGAAATTATCTCAGCCCATCAGAAATATCATCCCTCGCCGCATCTCTTTTGGTTTTACTACCTTAAATCATTTATTAAAATCAAAAGACATTTTACAACTTTATAAGATTACTCCAACCGAGCAAATGGTAGAAGATGGCTTGAAGGAGAACGGTATCAAAGCAATTGGTCAATACTATGTTTCCGGCAAGAAAAAAAGATATTTTTTGGATTTTGCTATTTTTTGCCATCCCGCTAAGCGGGATTTAAAGGGACGCTTAGCGTCCCATCAAGGAAAGATTGCCATTGAGTGCGACAATAAAAAGGCTCATTTTAGTTTAGTTCAAAAAAGGAAAGATTGGCTCAAAAATGCGTTTTTAAAAAGGCACGGTTGGACAATGATTCGTTTACGAGAAGACGATATCGTCTCTAATTTGAAAGGTTGTATCAAGAGAGTAAAAAATACAATTCAGAAATTCGTTAAAAATCAATCTTAATTGATTTTTAGACTTAGGTGGAATAGAAAAATAGGGGGGAGGTGGGAATGGTAGAATAAATGAGTTAACAGGAATCATTGTCATAAATTTCAATAATTATTGAATAATCAAAGTTTATGAGAATTTTTGTTAAGGCGAAGCCGAACGCCAAAAAGGAAAAAGTGGAAATGATTGACTCTAAGACAAAAAATTGGTCTGACTATGTGACAAAACATAGTTTTGCTTTGGATTTGGAAGAAGGTGTTTTTGCTTGGGATGACCCGCGGAAAATTGCGGAATCACTCAAAAAGTCGGCTGAAAAAAGTTTAAATCGCAAAGGAACGGCATTTCAATCGGCGATGTCCATGCTGAATTTTTATATTAATCGGGCCGGGAAAAACTTAAAACCAGAAAGAAAGCGGATTTTGGAACAGGCAAAAACAGAATTGCGAAAATTGTTTAAAAGAGTAAAATGACAAAATATGGAACCGTTTAATGAAATAATTTTTTCTATTTCGGAATATATTGAGTTGCTTAATATAGGGTTGAAAAAGTCCCGGGCGAAAATTATCGGAGAAGTGAGCGAGCTTGGTTTTGGGCCCACGGGCCATGTTTATTTTTCTTTGAAAGACGAGAAAGACGGGAGTATTCTTAAATGCATAATCTGGAAGTCGCGATATATTTTGTTCGGCATTAGATTAGAGGAGGGGTTAAAAATTATTGCTACCGGTTATCCGGAAATATATCCTTTGTCCGGAAGATTGTCTTTTATAGCCGAAGTAATTGAAAATGCCGGAGAGGGGACTCTGAAAAAAGAGTATGAAAAATTAAAAAAGAAACTGGCCGAGGAAGGGGTTTTTGCGGAAGAGAGAAAAAGGCCGCTCCCAAAATATCTTCGCAAGGTGGGGCTGATTACGTCGCGGCAGGGCGCGGTTCTGGCGGATTTTTTGAGCAATTTGGGGAAATACGGGTTCAAGATTAAAATGATTGATTCTCGGGTTGAGGGACAGGGAGCGGTTGAAGACCTTTTGTTATCAATCAGAACGTTTAAAAAACAGGCTCTTGATGTTTTGGTTATTATGCGGGGCGGCGGTTCATTAGAATCAATGCTCGCATTTAATAATGAATTATTGGTCAGAGAGGTTGCCGGCTTTCCGGTTCCGGTAATTGCCGCCATTGGCCACGACAAAGACGTTCCTCTTATGTCATTGGCGGCCGACTTGGCGGTTTCCACTCCCACGGCCGCGGCAAACCGTTTAACCGAACCCTGGCGCCAGGTTGCTTTATTGGTTGAAACCGCGGCCAGGGTTTGTTTTCAAAAATTCCATAATACCCTTGAAAATGGTAAAATTGAGCTAAAGAATTCGTGGGAGAAATCCATTTTCGGTTTTAAATCATTATTATCAAGAATTAACCAGCAATTGGGGCAGTCCGCCAAAATTATTGAACTGAATAATCCTGAAAGGCAGTTGAAACTTGGATATAGCATCGCCCGATGTAGCGGCAAAATAGTCAGGAGCGTAAAAAACGTTAGACCCGGAGATGATTTGGCTCTCCGCGTAGTCGACGGAAATATTATTTCCGAAGTAAAAGATATAAAATAAAAAAATGAAAAAAGAAAATTTAGACGCAAAAAATTTGAGCGGCAATCTTAAACGGCTTTCTGAAATAACCGATTGGTTTGAAAGCCAGGAAGAGATTGATATTGAAGATGGTTTAGAGAAAGTAAAAGAAGCCGCGGCTCTTATTAAGGCAAGCAAAGAGCGGATTAAAGTCATTGAAAATGAATTTGAAGAAATAAAAAAAGAGGCGGCTCTTCATGAACAACAATAAACCAGTACAACTTGCAAAATAATTTAAAACTTTGAGCTACCAACCTGACGAATTCTTCGACTTTTAATCCAGTAAAACCCAGAAAATGCTTTGGTCGGTGCCTTTAAGAGTTATAGCGTATCATATGCCCTCATTTTATCAGATTTTTTGGTAAAATAGAAGTATTTTGCAAGAGGTTTATAGTATAACAACTTTCGGTAAAAAAGCCACGATCGTGGGAAATTCACCGAGAAGGATACCGCAAATTTATATAAGACCTGTTGCAGAATTACAGTTTTGAACTTAAATTTGAATTCAACTTGTGCTTAAAAACCTTATTTCACAAAAGGTCTATAATTAAACTATTTCTGAGGGGACATCCGGGGCTTAGACATTATATTTTGTCATTGATTTTTCTAAACCTTCCCCTAAATAAAATTCAATTGCCTCGCAGGTTTTTTCAATAACTTCGTTTACGATTTTTCCTTCGTCGCAACTGAATTTTTTAAGAACAAAACTCTCAGCATTTTTTGGTTTGCCGGTTTTGGGACAAATTCCAATTCTAAACCTAATAAAGTTTTTCGTTCCCAGTTCATCAATAATTGATTGAACCCCTTTGTGACCAGCCGAGCTTCGTCCAACGGAAATTTTTATCTTTCCCAGAGGCAAGTCAATGTCGTCGTGAACCACTAAAATATTTGACATTTGCCGCTCAACTGCGTTGGGCGAGCCTCGCCCCTTCGGGGCGGGACATTTGACATTTGACATTAGTATTTTGACTGCCTTTCCGGAAAGATTCATAAATGTCTGGGGCTTGGCAAGAATGACTTTTGTGCCCGCAATTTCTCCGTTGGAAATTTGAGCATTGAACCCCGCCCTTTTTTGAATAAAGGGCGGGGGAAAATTGGCGGCGATTTTATCAATCGCCCTAAAGCCAATGTTATGCCTTGTTTGTTCAAATTTTTTACCCGGATTGCCGAGACCAACGATTAGAAACATAAATCAACGAATAACGAATTTATTGCGAATTTGCGAATAAACGAATTCGTAAATTCGTATATTCGTAATTGATTCGCTATTCGTTGATTTTATTATATCATCTATTGCAAAAATAAAAAAACTCATTATAATTAAAACAATGAAAAACATATTGTCCTTTATCTGGGAAGTTTTTAAAATTGTTGTTATTGCTTTAGTGATTGTTATTCCCATTCGCTATTTTTTATTTCAGCCGTTTTTTGTTAAGGGACAATCAATGGAGCCGAATTTTGAAAGCAGCGATTATTTGATTGTTGATGAAATTTCTTACCGTTTTCGGGACCCGGCCAGGGGCGAAGTGATTGTTTTTAGAAATCCTCAAAATCAGAGTCAAAGATTTATAAAAAGAATTATCGCGCTCCCCGGAGAGACAGTAGAATTGAAGGAGGGGAGAGTAATGATTTCAAAAAATTCGGAAAAGTTTTTCTTGGATGAAGCGGCTTATTTGCCGATTTTTGTCCAGACCGATCAGAGAATTTTCGAAAACATTACCTTAAAGGAAGACGAATATTTTGTTTTGGGCGATAATCGGGCAAATTCCAGCGATTCCCGGGTTTTTGGGCCCTTGCCGAGGCAAAACATTGTTGGCCGGGTATTATTAAGAGCTTGGCCATTTACCGCTTTTGCTAAAATTGAAGCGCCGAGTTACATCAACGAATAACGAATCTATACGAATAATCGAATTTACAAATTTATCTTATTCGCTTATTCGTAAATTCGTAACATATTCGCTATTCGCTGATTTTTATGAGAAAACCAAAACTTCAAAGTCCAACCGGCATGCACGACATCTTGCCCGAGGATTGGAAATATTTCCAAAAAATTTACAATGTCTGCGAGGAGCTGGCTAATTTTTATGAATTTGCTAAAATTGAAACGCCGATTTTAGAAGATACCGAGCTTTTTTCCAGAGGGGTTGGTTTAGCAACCGATATTGTTGAAAAGCAAATGTTTAGTTTTAAATCTCGGGGAGGCGATTATTTGGCCCTGAGACCCGAAGGAACGGCTCCGGTAGTCAGGGCTTATATTGAACACGGGATGCACAATTTGCCTCAGCCCGTAAAACTCTGGTATTTTGGTCCCTATTTCCGGGCTGAAAAACCGCAGTTGGGGAGGTATCGTCAGTTTTGGCAATTTAGTTTTGAGGTTCTGGGAGAAGCCGGGCCGGTAATTGATGCCCAGATTGTCCAAATTTTTTATAATATCCTGAAGGACTTAAAATTTAAGGACTTAGTTGTTTCCGTAAACAGCATTGGTTGTTCTCAGTGCCGACCCTGTTTTAGAAGGCTTTTGCTAAGTTATTTTAGACCGAGAGAATCTTTTTTGTGTTCTGATTGCCGGAGACGGCTGAGAGAAAATCCTTTAAGAATTTTGGATTGTAAAGAAGAGAAATGTCAAATGCTCGTCAGCCAGGCTCCTCAAATGCTTGACCATCTTTGCGAGGAATGCCATAAACACTTTAAAGACGTCTTAGAATTTTTTGAAGAATTATCCCTTCCTTACAGCTTAAATCCTTATTTGGTTAGGGGTTTGGACTATTATACAAAGACCGTTTTTGAAATTTTTCCTTCCTTAACCAGTCAGGAGCCGAAGATTCTGAGGAGTAGTAGCGACGAAGAACCGAGCCAGGGACAAGTTTTTATTCCGAAATTTCGGAATAAAGAAGATGAAAATAATATTGAGGAACACGCAAAAGTTGGGGCTTTAGTTGGCGGCGGAAGATATGACAATCTGGCAAAGCTCTTGGGAGGGAAGCCAACTCCGGCTTGCGGGGCATCGGCTGGCATAGAAAGGATTGCGCTCTTGCTCAAAGAAAAAGGGCTCAAGATTCCCGCAGCCCAAAAGCCCAAGGTATTTTTAGCCCAATTAGGCGAGTTAGCCAAAAGAAAAACCTTAAAATTGGTGGAGGAATTTAGAGAAATAGGAATTCCGATTTCTGAATCATTGGGTAGGGACTCTTTAAAGACCCAACTGAACCGAGCTGATAAAATTGGAGTCAAATATACTTTAATTCTTGGTCAAAAAGAGGCATTAGAAGGAACGATAATAATTAAAGAGATGGCGACTGGGAAACAAGAAACAGTAAAATTAGAGAAAGTGGTAGGGGAGATGAAAAGAAAGCTAAAAACTAAAAATTAAAAATGAAAAACGACAATGTAAAACTAAAAATCGAATTTGAAACAAAGTTTTTACTTTTTAGTTGTCATTTTTACTTTTTCATTTTTCATTTTTAATTTAGCGAAGCGCTTATGGATTGTATTTTTTGTAAAATCGCAAATAAAGAAGAAAGGGCAGATATTGTTTATGAAGACCGGAAAATTATCGCGTTTAAAGATATTTATCCCGTTGCCCCGACGCATATTTTAGTCGTTCCCAAAAAACACATTCCTTCGGTAGACCATTTGGAGCCGGGAGACAAAAATTTAATAGGCGATTTACTTTTAATTACCCAAAAAATAGCCCGCCAACTCTCTCTGGCTAAAACCGGCTATAAATTGGTCTTCAATGTCGGCAGAGGGGGAGGGCAAAAAATTGACCACTTGCATTTGCATCTTTTGGGGGGATGGGGAAAAAAATTAAAAAATAAAAACTAAAAATGAAAAACGAAAATGTAAAATTAAAAACCGAAAAATAGTTTTAAGTTTTTAGTTGTCATTTTTAGTTTTTCATTTTTCATTTTTAATTTATCACTATGCCATTAGAAGTAAAAAAAGGACCAAGAGAAACATCCCAATCCTTAGTTTACCGCTTTACAAAAAGTATTAAAAAAAGCGGGATTTTGCTTCGGGTAAGAGAAACAAGGTTTAGAAAAAGGAAAAAGTCAAAAGAAATGAAAAAAAGAGCGGCGCTCAGAAAACAGGGGAGGAAAAAAGAATACGAGAAATTGAGAAAAATGAGCAAAATTTAGATTAAAATTACTAATTGCTTCGCAGTCTAAAAATCAATCTTTTGATTTTTAACGAAGTCTAAAAATCATTTTTTTGATTTTTAACGAAATTAGTAGATTATGGTGAAGGCAAAAATTAGAGAAGACCTAAAAAAGGGTTTAAAAGAAAGAAAGGAATTGGAGGTTTCGGTTTTGCGCCTTCTTCTGGCCGCGATTTTTAATAAAGAAAAAGAAAAGAGATATAAGTTGGCAAAAAGCCAACAACTAAAAGAGGCGGAAATGGCAAAGGAAAGCGAGTTGACGGATGATGAAATAGTCGCAGTGATTTCTTCTGAAATTAAAAAAAGAAGAGAGGCGATTTTTGAATATGAGAAAGGTAAAAGGTTGGACCTTGCCGAAAAAGAAAAAAAGGAAGCTGAAATTTTGAAAAAATATCTCCCGGAACAATTATCAGAAGAAGAAATTGAGAAGTTGGTAAAGGAAGTTATTAATAAAATCGGGGCAAAAGAACTCAAGGATATAGGGAAAGTTATGAAAGAGGTGATGCCAAAAGTTAAGGGCCGAGCCGAGGGAGGATTAATCAGTCAGTCCATTAAGAAATTATTGTCCAAACAAGAATAAAGCCGCTAGCCGACTTTTTATTTATAATATGCCAAAAAAGAAGCTCTATATTATTATTATTTTTATTCTTATTTTGGCTTTTTTAGCCGGTAACTTAGTTTACCCCTACGCCAAAATTTTTGGTGTGGTGATTGAGCCCCAATTTTTGCCAAAAAAAGATTTTAAACTGGGTCTTGACCTACAGGGAGGAGCTCATTTAATTTACCAGGCCGATTTGTCGGCTATTGAAAAAAAGGACAAAAATGAGGCAATGGACGGATTGAGAGACGTTATTGAAAGAAGGGTTAATTTTTTTGGAGTGGGGGAGCCGTTGGTTCAAGTTCAGGGGGAGAGATTAATTGTTGAGTTGCCGGGCGTCAGGGACGTTTCTGAAGCAATCAGAGCGCTCGGAAAAACCCCTTTTCTTGAATTTAAGGAACCAAAAGAAAACTATCAGGAAATTTTGGAAAAAAATGAAAAGCTTTTAGAAAACGGAGAAAAGGAACTGGAAGAGCCGTTTAAGTCCACATCCTTGACTGGAAGATATTTAAAAAAAGCTGAACTCGGTTTTGATCAAACCACCAATGAACCCTTGGTTCTGCTTGAATTCGATGAGGAGGGGGCAAAAATTTTTGAGGGACTCACGGAAAAAAACGTCGGCAAGCCCTTGGCCATATATTTTGATGGTGTCTTAATTTCGGCGCCCAATGTCCAAGAGAAAATTTCAGGAGGAAGAGCCCGAATTACCGGGAATTTTACCGTTAATGAAACCAAGGAATTAGTTAGAAATCTTAATGCCGGCGCCCTGCCCGTTCCAATCAAATTAATTTCCCAAAAAAACGTGGGACCGAGTTTGGGTAAAATTTCTTTGGAACAATCTCTTAAGGCCGGGATTTTTGGTTTTTTGGCAATAATTTTATTTATGATTCTTTTTTATCGCTTACCCGGAATTTTAGCTTCATTAGCTTTAGGAATTTATGTTGTCTTAATTTTAGCTATTTTTAAATTAGTCCCGGTTACTTTAACTTTAGCCGGCATTGCTGGTTTTATTTTATCAATTGGTATGGCTGTTGACGCCCATGTTTTGATTTTCTCTCGGACGAGAGAAGAACTAAGGTTAGGGAAAAGTTTTTCAGCGGCGCTGGAACAAGGTTTTAGGCGAGCCTGGCCGGCAATTAGAGATGGAAACTTGACCACCCTGATTGTGGTAGCAATTTTATTCGTATTTGGAACGAGTTTTGTTAAGGGTTTTGCTTTAACCTTGAGTTTGGGAATTTTAATGTCAATGTTTACGGCAATTTTTATTACCGGGAATTTTCTCAATATTTTTATCGGAACAAGATTTGAAAAAATAAATTGGCTATGGAGATAGTATAGATATGATTAATTTTTTGAAATATCGTAAGATCTATTTCATTTTTTCCGGAATCTTAATACTGGGAAGTTTGATTTCTTTGGCAGTTTTTGGCTTGAAACCAGGAATTGACTTTACCGGCGGGAGCATTTTGGAATTGGAATTTAAAGATGCCAGACCTTCAAATCAGGAAATTAGAGAAAGCTTAGCCAATTTGCCTCTGGGCGAAGTTATTTTGCAACCGGCTGGAGAAAAAGGAGCACTTCTAAGAATGAAAGATATTTCAGAAGACGTTCATCAGGGGCTCCTTCGCAAACTAAATGAAAAATGGGAAATAGAACAAAAACAATTTGAATTAATCGGCTCAACCATTGGTCAGGAACTTAAACAGAAAACAAAAATCGTTATAATTTTAGCAATCTTATCTATGTTTTCTTACATAGCCATAGCTTTTAGCGGGGTTCCTCGGCCAATTAGGTCTTGGCAGGCCGGAGCAATTACTATATTTATTCTTTTTCACGATGTTTTAATACCCTTGGCAGCATTTTCGCTTTTAGGCAGGTCTTACGGGGTTCAAATAACCATTCCGGTTACCGTTGCTTTTTTGACCGTTGTGGGGTATGCAATTAATAATGTGGTGGTGGTTTTTGACAGGGTAAGAGAAAACCTCTTTAAAATTTCTCATGGCGGTTTCGTTGAAACATTTGAGGAAGCGATAAATTCAGCCGTCAACCAAACCCTGAGCCGGCAGATTAATACTTCTTTGACAACCTTGTTTCCTTTAATTTTTATATTCTTTTTAGGCGGAGAGACCCTTAAATATTTTGCCTTAGCTTTAATTTTAGGGATTGTCACTGGATTTTATTCTTCAATATTTTTAGCTGCTCCGATTTTGGTCTCCTTATTAAAACGACGTTCGCATGTTAGTAATTAAATAATTTATGAAGTGCTTCCCTGACATCTGCCATGCTTAGAAAATTTATTCGTATATTCGTAATGATTCGTAAATTCGTAGATTTATGAAATGCTTGCTGAAATTTCATTTTTTTTAAATTCGGTTTTAGAGGCATTTTGGCAATTTTTGAAGTCATGGTATTGGCTGGTTTTGCCGGCGATTTTCTGGCCCCCTTTTAGAATTATGTGGATTTTCTGGAGGAAAGAAATTTTTGATTCAAAGCAGAAGCACTTTTTTCTTGAGGTTAAAATTCCAAAAGAGAATTTAAAGCCGGTTAGGGCGATGGAAGATGTTTTAAATGCCATCTGGCAGGGGTTTTCGGAACCGCCTTATTTTTGGGAAAAATGGTGGTATGGATTAAGAAATTTAGATTTTCAATTTGAAGTCGTTTCTTGTGGCGGCGAAATCCATTTTTACATCAGAAGCTTGTTAGGCTATAAAAAGGATGTCTTTGAGGCGGCGATTTATTCCCAGTATCCGGGGGCTGAAATTACGGTTAAAGAATTTCCCCAAGATGATTATACCGGCACCGTGCCAAAGACAATACCAAACGAGGACTGGATGATGCATGCCGCTGATTACACTTTTAAAAAGCCGGACCCCTATCCCATTAGAACTTATGCTGATTTTGAAAAAGAGGCAGAGCTCGGTCTATCTCCGGAAGCCGAATCAAAAAGAGTGGACCCAATGGCTGTGCTTTTGGAAGGTATGGCCGCGATGAAGTCCGGCGAACAACTTTGGTTTCAAATTAAGCCGGTGCCGCTGCCGGCAAAATATGCCGCGCCATACATAAAGCAGGCCCACCAATTAGTAGATAAACTCTCTTTTAGAAAAGCAGAAAAGCCAAAGTCAATAATCAAAGAAACGGTTGCTCTTTTATTTGAAGGAAAGAAACCCGAGAAAAAGGCGGCCGGGGAAATAGAATTGATTGCTCCGGAATTAAGAATGACCGCAGAAGAAAAGGAGATAGTTGAAGGGGTACGCAAAAAAATGGATAAACCCCTTTTTTTAATCTGTCCAATTAGATTTATTTATTTAGCCAAAAAAGAGGTCTACTTTCCTGCCCGCTGGCGTCTGATTGCAAATTATATGGGAAGCTTTGACAAAGGGGGGAGTATGAATGGGTTTAAGATTAATTCCCATACTTATACTAGGATCACTGCTCCCCCCCCAATTAATATTTTTGACAAGAGGCGGCTTTATGTAAGGAGAAGAAGATTCTTCCGGCTCTATTGGACAAGATTGGAACCGAGACGACCAATGGACGATATCGGAAACTTTGCCAACTGGCAATGGGGATACTATGTTTTAAACTCCGAGGAGCTGGCTTCAGTTTTTCATTTTCCCAGCCGCGAGGCGGCGCCGTCCGCTGGAGTGCCGAGAGTTGAATCCAAAAAGGCCGAGGCGCCGCCAGAAGTTCCAATGGAATAACAATTTATGACAAATGAAATAACTTTTATCGGTGAAACGACCTTTAGAAACGAAAGGAAAAAATTTGGGATGAAGACCGATGATAGGCGGAGGCATATGTATATTATCGGCAAGACCGGGACCGGCAAAACAGAATTAATGTTTAATATGATGGTTCAAGACATAAGCCGGGGTTATGGAGTCGGTTTTGTTGATGCCCAGGGAGAAATGGCTGAAAGATTGTTGGACTTTGTGCCTCGAGAAAGAGTTAATGATGTTCTTTATTTTGAGCCCGGGGATTTGGAATTTTCCATCGCCTTCAATATTATGGAAAAAGTGGACGTCTCCCGGCGCAATGTGGTTAGTTCGAGCTTAGTGGCTGCTTTTAAAAAAATTTGGCCTGAGATTTGGTCAGCCCAACTGGAGTATATAATGGGAAATTGCATTCTGGCTCTTTTGGAATATCCGGATTCAACTATTTTGGGAATACATCGAATTTTGGCTGACAATGATTATAGGCAAAAGGTGCTGGAAAGAATTACCGACCCGCTCGTAAAATCATTTTGGTTTCATGAATTTCCGAAATATAGCCAGACACAAGAATTAGAGGCAATAGCGCTCATTAAGAATAAAATCAGCCAAATCATTTATAATCCTTTTCTCAGAAACGTAATTGGTCAAACCAAATCAAAAATTGATTTTAAAAAAATAGTGAATGAAAAAAATATTTTTATTGCCAATTTAGCCAAGAGTAAAATAGGCGAAGATAATTCCAAAATTTTGGGCGTCCTTTTGCTCACTAAATTATATTTGGCAATTCTTTCTGGCAATGAAACCCCCAAAGAAGAAAGAAAGGATTTCTATCTATATCTTGATGAATTTCAGAATTTTTCCACCAAGGTTTTTACCAACCTTTTTTCAGAAGCCAGGAAGTATCGTTTGAACTTAATTTTAGCAAACCAATATCTTGGTCAATTGGAAGAAATAACCCCGGTTGGCAAGAGCAGCGAAATTAGAGACGCCATCTTTGGCAACGTCGGAACCATAATTTGTTTTAGGGTTGGAGCCGAAGACGCCCAATTTTTAGAAAGAGAATTTTTCCCTGAATTCATGGCTCAGGACTTGATTAATTTAACTAAATACAATATTTATTTGCGGCTAATGGTTAACGGCGTGGCGGCGAGGCCATTCTCGGCTATAACCTTAGTTCCCCTTGAGAAGCCGGAAGGAGCAAATAAAGAAAACATTATAAAGGTCTCTCGGGAGAGATATGGAACTCCCCGAAAATTAATAGAAGAAAAACTCGGCCGTTGGGCCGGGGTGTGATAAATTAAAAATGTAAAAATAAAAATGCAAAATTACAATTTAAAATTAAAAAATTTTATAGCGAGGCGAAGCAATTACGCCGAGCGAAATAATGTTGTTAATTCTTAACAAAAAAACATATGATAAATTTTTCGAAATTTGAAAATTTCAAAACAATAAAAACAATTAGGGACTTTGATGTTAGTCAAAAAAAGGTCTTGGTTCGCTGTGATTTTAATGCTGACCTTGATGAAAAGGGTGGCATTTTAGACGGCTATAAAATAGAAAGAACTTTGCCCACCATAAATTATTTAATAGAAAGAAAGGCAAAAATAATTCTGATGAGCCATCTGGGAAGACCAAACGGAGAACCGAGAGAAAAAACAGGTCTAAAACCGATAGCCAAAAGGTTGGAAGAATACTTGAAAAAACCGGTAAAATTAATCCCTGACTGCATTGGTCCGAGCGTAGAGAAAGCAGTAAAAGCAATGAAACCGGGAGAAGTAATTTTGTTGGAAAATTTGAGATTCCATAAAGAAGAAGAAAAAAACGACCTTAATTTTGCAAAAAAACTTTCCGGATACGGCGAGATATATATTTGCGATGCTTTTGCCGTCTCTCACCGAGCCCATGCTTCACTCGTGGGCATACCTAAATTTCTGCCCTCGGGAATGGGGTTGTTGGTGGAAAGCGAACTTAACACGCTTTCTCAGGCGCTCGGGAAAAAACTCCCGCCATTAGTAACAATTATTGGCGGAGTAAAAATTGAAACCAAAATTAAATTAATTGAAAAATTGCTCAAGGAATCAGACCATCTGATTTTGGGAGGGAGAATCGCTTATGATATTTTGGCGGGAAAGGGGCTTTGTCCTTCAGGCGCCCTGCCTGAAGAAAAAATTCAAAAGTTGATTGAAAAAATCAATATCACCAATCCCGGAATTCATTTACCGGTTGACGGAGCCATCATTCTTAAAAATGACGGCGGCGGATATTTCCGCCACGCCTCCTTGGGTCAGCTCAGAAAAGAAGAAGCGATTCTTGATGTCGGTCCGGAAACAATAAAGATTTTTTCAGAGATAATAAAATTAGCCCGAACGGTCATTTGGAATGGACCCTTGGGTAAGTTTGAGGACGAAAGATTTGCTAAGGGTTCCTTAGCCGTTGCCGACGCCATTATTAGAAGTAAGGCATTTTCAATAGTCGGCGGCGGCGACACCAGCACTTTTTTAAGAAAATATAATTTGCTCAAGGAATTTGATTTTGTTTCAACCGGCGGCGGAGCGATGCTTGCCTTTCTTGAAGGAGAAAAACTTCCCGGCATAGAAGCCCTAAAAATCAACGAATAACGAATTTATTGCGAATAAACGAATAAGCGAATATGAAAAAAATTCTCCGAAGAAAGGATCTTTTATATCCAGAATTAAGTTATAAAATTATTGGATGTGCCTTTGATGTCTATAATGAATTAGGTAGTGGACAAAACGAGAAATGTTATCAAAAGGGATTAGGTAAAAGTTTTTCAAAAAATAATATGAAATTTAAAGAACAAACTGCCTGTCCAATAATGTATAACGGTGAGATTATTGGCAGAAGATTTTTAGATTTTTTAGTTGAAGAGAAAATTATTGTTGAGATTAAAAAGGGAAGTAGATTTTCAAAATCTAACATTGATCAAGTTTTAGAATATCTGAAGATTAACGATTTGAAATTAGCTATTTTAATAAATTTTGGTAATCAAGGCGTAATGTTTAAAAGGATTGTCAATTTTTCTTAATTCGTTTATTCGTAAATTCGTACATATTCGTTATTCGTTGATTTATGGAAATAAAAAATCTTAGAAAAGCGGCCGAGAGAATTTTGGAAGCAATCGGAAAAAAAGAAAAAATAATTCTTTACGGCGATGCCGACTTAGACGGAGTCGCTTCGGTCATTATTTTAAAAGAAACGGTTAGAAATTTAGGCGGAGAGATTGCCGCTGTTTATTTCTCTGACCGTGAAAAAGAGGGTTATGGGATATCTGAGTCGGGATTAAATTATTTAAAAAAGTTTTCGCCCTCCTTGCTTATTGCTATGGATTTGGGAATAACTAATTTTGAAGAAGTGAAATTAGCCCGAAAATTAGGACTTGAAGTTGTTATTATTGACCATCACGAAGTTGTGGACAAATTACCCCAAGCCAAAATCATTGTTGATCCAAGGCAAGAAGGAGAGGAATACCCTTGTAAGGATTTTGCGGCAGTTGGGCTCGTCTTTAAACTGGCTGAACTCCTTTTGAAAGAAAAATTAACCGTTTGTATGAGGCAAAATTTTTTGGAATTAGCGGCTTTGGCGACTATTGCCGATATGATGCCTCCTGTTGAGGAAAATAAGGCAATCATTGAACAAGGCAAGGCATCTTTAGAAAATTCCTGGCGGCCGGGAATCCGGATTTTCTTTGAAACGGAACTGATAAAAGGGTTGCCGGATTTAAGTCAAAAAATTTCAAAAATCATTTCTATTTTAAACGTCCGAGAAGTAAAAAATGGTCTTCCTGCCTCCTATCGATTATTGACAGAGCCTTCATTGAAAGAGGCAAAAGGACTCATTGAAGACCTTTTTGAGAAAAATGAGGGGAGAAAGGAAATGGTCAAAGAAATGACAGAAGAGATTGAAAAAATGATTTCAAGCCAAGAACCAATTATTTTTAGCGGAAGCCCGGAGTTTGAATTTACCTTGATTCCGTCAGTAGCTTCGGTATTGTGCCGAAAATACAAGGTCCCAACCTTTATTTTTAAAAAATTAGAAAAGGACTCCCTCGGCACCGTCAGGTCTCCCTCGGGAATCAATAGCGTTTCCTTGATGAAAAAATGCTCAAAAGAGCTTTTAAGTTTTGGCGGCCACCCCCCGGCCTCCGGTTTTAGTCTAAAAAATGAAAATCTGGAAAAATTTAAAACTTGCCTGATTAAAGAGCTTAAAGCTCTTAAAGATTTATGAAAAAAATTATTATCTATACGGACGGGGGTTCAAGGGGTAATCCGGGGCCATCGGCCATCGGAGTTATATTTTATAATGAATTAGGACAGGAAATAAAAAACTACTCCCAATATATAGGCGAGGCGACAAATAATGAAGCCGAATACAATGCCCTAATTTTCGGCTTAGAAAAATTCAAACAGCTTTTTGGAAAAAAGCTCGCTCATGTTTCAGAAATTGAAATAAGGTCTGATTCGGAATTAATAATAAAACAACTAAACGGGGAATATAAGGTTTTGGAGCCCAAAATTCAGACCCTATTTTTGCGGGCTTGGAATTTAAAATTGGATTTCAAAAAAGTAAAATTTAGATTTATTTCCCGCGAAAAAAATAAAGAAGCCGACCGTTTGGTCAACGAAGCTTTAAATAATACAGAAAGAGCTCAAAAATTAATTTAGAAAACGGGGTTGACGTCATTTTTTGATATATTAAAATACAATAATGAAATTCTTTATTTCGGGACAAAATAAAAACTTGTTCTTTATTTCGGGATTTAAAAAATTAAGCAAAAAGTCGCTTGTTTATTTGGGCATCGTTGTTCTCGCCAGTTTGCTTTCTCTCGGTTTAATTTGGCGTTTCTCAAAGATACCAGAAATTAAAAAAGAAATTCCTTTTCCTTTACCAGAAAAACTTCAACCGAAAACTGAAACCTTAACCCCTGAGAAAATTCAAGAAGCCCTTTCCAAAAAAGCTGGAACTTCAACTGAAATTCAACCCCTGAATGAAAAGGAAACCCAATCAATACTTTCAAAAAAGATTCCCAAAAATGAAAGACCAACGCCTCTTAGTCCAGAGGAAATCCAAAGAGCACTCAATGAAAAAGCAGAACCTCAGTCAACCCAATAATTTTACAAAAAAGTCGCAAAGGTCTAAAATAAAATAAAAATAAAAAATTAAAAACATAAAAAACTTATGGAAAAAACAAAATCTTTAGCCCTCATTTTAGGGGTCTTAGCAACAAGTGTTTTTGTCAGTTATTTGGTCTTGGCCTGGACAGAGCCGAGTTCAGCTCCGCCCGCTGGCAATGTGTCAGCGCCAATCAATGTCGGAACAGGGAACCAAATTAAAGCCGGTGGTCTTGGAATATCAGGCGGTTTTTTTGTTGATTCCCCTACATTAGTAATTGATGCGGTAAATGACAGAGTCGGCATCGGGACGACGACGCCGAGTAATATAGACCTGTTGCGTAATAACTCGCCATTTGCCTCAATTTCTGCCAAAATAGAGGCATATGATGAGATACAACAACTTAAAACAAAGTCCAAAACATTTTCTTGCCTTCACCGGCTTGACGGTGCCGGAGTTTGACAAGCTGGTCAAGGACAACCGTCAGGACTGGCAGGAACAAAGAATCCAGCGACTGCTGAAAAACAACCCAAACAGAAAACGAAAAATCGGAGGCGGCAGGAAGTTTGCGTTAGAGTCATTTGAAGACCAACTACTTTTAACCTTAATCTTAGCCAAGAGCTATTGTTCCTGCTTACTTCTGGAATATCTGTTCAGCATTGATGCCAGCACGGTTTGCAGAACCACCCAAGTTATTATGGCCTTTATTAAAAAAGACGGCAAGTATATTATCCCCATCAATCTCAGACAAGGCAAGAAAATCACCACCTTGGAAGAATTAAGAAAAGTTATGCCTGACATTGATGAAATACTGGCTGACTGCACTGAGCAGAAAATACCCAGACCTCAAAAGAAAGCCAGAAGAAACAAACATCATTCTGGCAAAAAGAAAGCATTCACTATTAAAACCCAGCTCGCCACCACCAGACAGGGCTTGATTGTCAACATTGGCAAACCCATTCCTGGACGACAGCACGACTACAAACTCTTCAAAGCATCTAACTTGCCAAAGATTATTCCCAAGAATGCCACGGTTTATATGGATAGCGGTTATCAAGGAGTTCAAAAGGACTTTCCTGATTTAAATGCGGTCATTCCGCACAAACGAACTAGAAATGGCAATCCCCTGACTCGTTCCCAGAAAATTCAGAATAAAAAACAAAGAAAAATCAGAGTAGTTATTGAACACACGCTTTCTCAGTTAAAAAAGTTCCAAATCCTTCATCAGATATACCGCAACTCATTGCAAAACTACGAAATTGCTTTCGGGTTTGTGGCTAACATTGTCAATTTTCGCATGCTTTGCAGATTAAATACTGCATAACAGGCGAAAACTGACAATGAGGGGTTTTAATTTGTTTCAAAGTTTAATTATTTTGCAACAGGTCTTATGTCAAGTTTTCCTGTGGATAAAAAAAGGAGCCAACGGAGACTCGCCTTCGTGGGCCGTAGCTCGCTTCCACTTTCGCTAAAGCTACGGCGGACAAGTCGGCGGGCGAATGCCCGTCCTCTGCTAAATCTCCATTAAACAAACTAATGTTGACGTCAGACGTCAACATACCGACAGAGGTCCGACCTCTGGAACTAAAATTTTCAATTATCAATATTGGCAAAAGCTCCAAAAAATCAGCGATCGCTGATTTTTTGTATTGATTGGATTTTCTCTCTTTTTCTTTGCTAATTCATTCATTTTTTTTACCCACTTTAACATAATTGACTCTTTTTTAAAAAAGAATATAATGAGTTCATATGGTAAAACTAATTGACAAAAATTTAATAACTGAAATTAAACCAGCAATAAGGTTAGGAGAGGGAAATAGAAATGCCTGGGAGAAACTGGAAAAATTGGCAAAAGAGATAAATCGGTTAAACAAGAGAAAAATCTCAGCGGTAAAAATTTTATTGAAGGAAAGAAAAATAAGATATTAAAATTTCTATGTATGTTATTGATGCCAGCGTTTTTCTCAGTGGATTTTTCAATTACGAGCCATATTATGAGGAAAGCCAGAAATGCCTTGATTATTTCAAGGAAAATTTTTCTATTCCTATATTTTTGCCAGAATTTGTCATTCCAGAAGTGGGCTGTGTGATTACCAGGATGATAAAAAAGCCAAAATTAGGAATTGAATTTGCTAAGTCATTAAGGGAATTTCTCAATTTCAAATTTATCCCGATTGATCGGCATATTGCCGATCTTTCTTTAGAGATTGGGAGCATTTTATATTTAAGGGGAGCGGATGCTATTTATGTTGCTGTCGCTTACAATTTTAACAGCACCCTTATTTCTTTAGATAAAGAACATTTGAAGAAAGCAAAAAAATTGATAAGAGTGATTCATCCAAAAGATTTTTTCATTTTTCATTAAGAGGATTTAAAGGGACTTGTCGAGGTCAAACCCCGCCAACTCCCGCTGGAAACGGCAACCGAAAATGCTTGGGTTGAACCCGTGATTTTTCAAACCAACGGGAAAATGGAAATGGGATATTCTATCCCAAGTTTCCCTGTGGATAACTGAGACCCGACCCCTGGAACTAAAATTTTCAATTATCAATGTCGGCAAAAGCTCCAAAAAATCAGCGATCGCTGATTTTTTGTATTGTTTGGATTTTCTTTACATTATTTCAACGGTGCTATAAAAGACAAACGGCCGTTTGTGATTTATAGCATTTTATTGGTAGTTGGTTAAATTTTTGATGATTTAATACGGAGGGTTGACAAGGCATTGACAAATGTTAGTATTTAAACACTCAAGCAGGGAAGGCAATCGCCCGTCGCCGTAATGGCGAATAGGGAGGAAAGTCCGAACACTCATTTTCCGATTTTATCGGAATCTAAAAAGATAGCGGCTAACAGCCGTCGTTCCCGCTTTTAGCGGGATAGAGGTGCGAGCAGAGACGTTCCGAGCCGAAAGGCGAGGAACGCCCTGTCAAATGACGGGGCGAGTCCTGAGAGTAATCTCAGGAGTGAAACGGTTAAATCCTTATCGGGCGCAAGAACAAAACAAGAGTTCTGCTTTTATGTGGAACTTTTGAGAAAAGTAGTTCGCTTGAGCCAGGAAGTAATTTCTGGCCTAGACAGATGATTGCCTCGTCTCGCCGTAGCTTTAAGCGAAGGCGGACCAGACAGAATTCGGCTTACCACCCTGCTTGAGTTTTTGTTTTGCGAAAAATCATTTTCAGCAAAGCCATTCTTAAATAGAGTCCGTTTGTTACTTGGCTTTCTGCATTTTCTTTTCTTGCTAAATAAATCGCCCTTTCATCTTTGTCAACCCATTCGGGAATTTCTCCTACTCTCGGCAAAGGATGTAAAATAATCGCATCATTTTTCATTTTTGAGATGAGGCTTTCAGTTATGCCAAACCTTTGATTAAATTTTCTTTGGAGTTGAGTGTGAATTCCTTCCTTTCTTTCCATTAAATAAGCGCCTCTTCTTTCTGTCTGGAGTCGGGTAAAAATCCAAAAGTCAATACCGGGAGCAAATTTTTTTATATCGTCTGTTTTAATGTAGTCAATTTTTTTTCTCTCCATTTCTTCCAAGATCTCTTTTGGTAAATTATTTCCCTTTTCTGAAATTAAAATGAGTCGCGTTTTATATTTTATTAACGCCTTGACGTCAGAATGCAAAACCCTGCTGTCTTGCAAGTCGCCAACCAAGGCCCCGGTTAATTTTCCTTCTTTCAATTCTTCCTTTTTTGCTCTCCAAATGGTATAAATATCAAGCAGCATCTGGGTTGGATGTTCTCCCTTTCCGTCTCCGGCGTTGATTACAGGGATTTTCGGCGCGTACCTATCCATGGTATCTGAAGCAATTTTTGCCGAGCCTTCTTGATTATGCCTCATTATAATTCCATCAACCTTTAAATCGGCAGCACTCCTGATTGTATCCTTTAAAGATTCTCCCTTGATAGCAGAAGAAAATTTTCCGGCATTTAAAATTGGAATTGGAAGACCACCCAACTTCAAGATAGCGTTATAAAAACTAAGAAAAGTTCTGGTGCTTGGTTCCCAAAAAAGCAATGCAATGGATTTATTTTCTAAAAGAGTATCTAAAGAGCCCTCCTCGGTTTTTCTTATTTTTTCTGCCTCTTCAAAAATTTTTTCTAAAACTAGAGGGTCAAACTGGTCAGCCGAGATGATATGTTTTATTTTAGCCATTTTTAGAAACTTTATCAAAATCTCAAATCTATGTCAAATATTTGAAATGAAGAAATTTACGAAAAAGAAAGGGTGGGCTATTATTATAAAATTCTTAAAAAAACATAATATTTTATCTTCGCAAGAATTAGAACAAATAGCTCAATTAGAGATATTTTAGATAAGAAAGTAAAGTTTCCATCAATGAGCAAAAAATTAGCAATAGCGCGTTTTCTACGATCGTAGAAAACGCGTGATGATTGTTTTCTGGCAATTTTTAAAAATCAAGATTTTTAGTCGGGGCTTTCTTTCTTGCCCCGACTTTTTATTTACCCCGTTAGGAATCTCTGACAATTAAAACGTTGGAGATGCTCAAACTCTTTTAAAAAAGGACTGAAAGGAGTAAGATATTTAAAATGACATTTAATCCAAGTTTACTCAATCCAAATCCAGGGAAAAAATTGATTGTTGAAATTGAAGGAGAAAAATGGCTGCGGCTCCCGATAAAAACCCATTTTATTACTGTTAATGATAAAATAGATGAGATAATTAAAAAATATGTTTTGCCTTTGGCAAAGGAAAAAGATATTATTGTTTTAGGTCAAAAAATTGTTTCCATTTTGCAGGGACGGCTTATTTACAAAAAGGATTTAAAACTCGGATTTTGGGCAAGATTTCTTTCCCAATTTGCCAAAAAGACGCCTTACGGTTTTTCGGTGGGCAATCCTTTAAAGATGCAGGTTGCCATTAATTCAGCCGGTCTGCCCAGAATTTTATTAGTTTCTTTTTTGGCTGGCATTTTAAAAATTTTTAGGGTCTATGGAATTTTTTATCGCTTAGCAGGAAATCAGATAAACCAATTGGACGGCTTTTATGGCGAGGCGTTTCCCGAATATGCAGAAATTGGAATCTTGGGACCCGTTGGCGGCGTTCATTTATGCCAAAGACAAAAGGAGAAATACGGCTTTTCTTTTGCCATGGCCGATGTTAATGATTTAGGGGGGAATATTTTAGGCAGAAGCCGGGATTTAAAGGGAAAAGAAAATTTGCTCTTGAAAATATTAAAAGATAACCCGGCCGGCCAGGGAGCCGAAAAAACCCCGATCTTGATTTTGAGAAAATTATGATTAGACCTTTCAACATCCAGACAAAAAATATTAATTCCGCGGCTTTTATTTTGGTTTTAACTTCCCTAATCAGCGCCATTTTGGGGTTGATTCGGGACCGACTTTTAGCCGGGAAATTTGGATTAGGCGACGAGTTAGACGTTTATTACGCCGCTTTTCGCCTACCTGACTTCATTTCAATGACCTTAATAATCGGCGCTATCGGAGCCGCCATTATTCCTATTTTCAGCGAACAACTGGTTAAAAGCCGGGAGGATGCTTTTAAATATCTCTCCAATCTTTTGAACGTTTTTTTAGTTTTTTTAATCTTGCTCGGTTTAATTTTATTTATCTTTGCCCCAAATATTATCTCCTTAATAGCTCCCGGATTTTCAGCCGAAAAAAAGGACCTAACGGTTTTATTGACCAGGATAATGTTTTTGAGCCCAATTTTTTTGGGAATCAGCAGCATAATTTCTGGAATTCTGAGGGTATTTCAAAGATTTTTAATTACTTCCCTGGCTCCGCTCGTTTATAATTTGGGAATTATTATTGGAATCCTTTTCTTTTTTCCTTTATTTGGACTTCAGGGGTTGGCTTGGGGAGTGGTTTTGGGAGGGATTTTCCATCTTTTAATTCAATTGCCAATTTTAAAAGGACTCGGTTTTAGACCAAAAAAGGTTTTTCATCTTTTTGAGCCGGGTTTCATTAAGACCTTTAATCTAACTTTTCCCCGCTCAATTGGATTAGCGGCAAATCAAATTAATTTAATTGTGGTAACAGCCATTGCTTCCTCTCTGGCTGTTGGAAGCATTGGGGTTCTCAGCTTAGCCGAAGGACTTAGCCGGCCCCTTTTTACTTTAATCGGCGTCTCTTTTTCCATCGCCGCCTTTCCCTCCTTGTGTCTGGCTTTTTCTAAAAAGGACAAAGAAAAATTTGAGCAAATTTTCTCTTCAACTTTCTCCAAAATTTTAATTTTTACCCTGCCTCTTTCTCTCCTCCTTTTTTTATTGAGAGATTTTTTAATTAAAATTATTTTCAAAGTGGGTAAATTTGGCTTAGTTGACGCCAAATTAACCGCTGCCGCCTTCGGCCTGTTTTTAATAGGAATTTTTGCCCAGTCCTTGCTGCTCCTGCTCGCCAAGGCATTTTACGCCAGGCAAAACACAAAGACGCCGGCCTTGGTAAGCGTTTTGGGTATGATTTTCAACATCTTTTTTGCTTTCTTTTTAGTTAAACTTTTATCTTTTCCAAACCCTTTTCAAAATTTAATAGTTAATTTTTTCGATTTAACGGGGATAAAAAACATTGAGGTTATCGGATTGCCTTTGGCTGTCTCCCTTTCCGCCATCTTGCAATTTTTAGTTCTTTTAATTCTTTTTTGGCGGAAAAGAAACTTAGTTTTTAACAAACTTTCTAAAAAATAACTAATGGAAAATCAATCTCACATTAGAAACTTCGTTATAATCGCCCACATTGACCATGGAAAGTCAACTTTGGCTGACCGGTTTTTGGACTTGACAAAAACCATTCCTGAAGGAAAAATGCGGCCCCAATACTTGGATATGATGGATTTGGAAAGAGAAAGGGGGATTACCATCAAAATGCAGCCCGTCCGCATGATTTATCATGCGGAAATTCAAAATTCAAAATTCAAAATTCAAAATTCAGGTTCAGAATTTATTCTGAACCTGATTGATACTCCTGGCCATGTTGATTTTTCTTATGAGGTCTCTCGTTCTTTATCCGCGGTTGAAGGAGCAATTTTATTGGTTGACGCCACCAAGGGTATTCAAGCCCAAACAATAGCCAATTTGGAATTAGCTAAAAAACAAAATCTAATCATTATTCCAGCAGTTAATAAAATTGATTCGCCTCAAGCAAAAATTGAAGAGACCAAAACCGAGTTAGCCAATTTGCTGAATATAAAAAAAGAGGATGTTTTTTTAATCTCAGCCAAATTAGGAACAAACGTGGAGAAACTTTTGGCAGCCATAATTAAAAAAATTCCCTGCCCATCAACTTTGCCGGATTTCGTTGAGGGGGGATTTCGGGCTCTTATTTTTGATTCAAAATACGACCCCTATAAAGGCGTAATTGCTTGTGTCAGGGTTTTTGATGGAGAGATCAAGGTCGGCGAAAAAATTTATTTGCTTGCCGCAGGAACAGAAGGCGAAGTAAAGGAATTGGGGTATTTCAGCCCAACGCTTTCCAGTCAAAAGGCATTGAGAGCCGGAGAAATCGGCTATATTGCAACCGGCGTCAAGGAATCAGGTAAGGTGAGAGTGGGGGACACCATAACAAAGTTAAAAGTTAAAAGTGAAAAGTTCAAAGTTATTGGCGCGGAGCCGTTGCCGGGATATAAAGAGCCAAAGCCGATGGTTTTTGCTTCTATTTATCCCGAAGACCAAAATGATTATGATTTGCTCAAAGACGCTCTTTCCAAATTAAAATTAAACGACGCTTCCCTTGTCTTTGAACCGGAATCAAGGGAATTTTTAGGAAGGGGTTTTCGCTCGGGCTTTTTGGGCACGCTCCACGCCGAAATTGTTTCCGAGCGATTAAAAAGAGAGTTTGGTCTAAATTTAGTAATTTCTACGCCCAGCGTTTTGTATAAAATCATTAAAGAAAATGCTCAGGAAATTTTTGTTAAATCAGCCAGCGATTGGCCGCAGGCAACTCAAATAAAAGAAATAAGGGAGCCCTGGATTCGTCTTGAAATAATAACCCCCTCAAACTATTTGGGTAAATGCATGGAGGTTCTAGAGGGCACTGAGGGAAAATACATTGAGACAAAATACATTAGCCAAGAGAGAATTCTTTTGGTTTATGAAGTTCCTTTAAGAGAAATAATGAGCGGTTTTTACGCTCAACTCAAAGGCAAAACCCAGGGTTTTGCCTCAATGAATTATGAAATTTTGGATTGGAGGCGGGCTGACCTGGTTAAATTAGAGATTTTAATCGCCGGAAGAAAAGAAGAGGTCCTCTCAAAAATTGTCTCGCGGAATTCAGTCCATTTGGAAGGAAAAAAAATGGTTGAACGGCTAAAAGAAATTGTGCCTTCCCAGCTTTTTTCAGTCGCCCTGCAGGCAGCGGTTGAAAATCAAATCATTGCCAGAGAAACAATCAAAGCAAAAAGAAGAGACGTCATCGCCCCTCTTTACGGCGGCGATTATAGCCGCAAAAGAAAATTATTGGAAAGGCAAAAGAAGGGAAAGAAAGAATTAAAAGAAAAAGGAGTTGTCAGAATCCCTCCCGATGTCTTTTTAAAAATGTTTACCTCCTAGATTGCTAAAATATGGGCGCAAAGAGAAGAGAAATAATCACGCTCAAAACAACCAGGAAAATTACAATAACCCAGATTAGCCGAAAAATTTTTTTTGCTTTGAGTTTTGGCATTATTTTATGATAGCATATTCTAAAAGATTTAAAAAGAGCCGTCCCAGATTTTTCGCCCTATTTTTTGGCATAATATTATTATTGATGCTCGGATTTTTAGGTTTGTCAAATTTTAAGCTCAATAAAAAAAGAGCCGAATTCAATTCCCGTCTCCAAATTTTAGCTCCTAAAATTCAGGAGCTAAAAAAAAGAAATCAGGAATTAGAAGAAAAAATCTCCGAGATTCCAACCGAGGATTATCTGGAACAAGTGGCCAGGGAAAAAATGAATTTAAAAAAGCCGGGCGAAGAAGTGGTGGTGATTAAAAAGGAACAAGAAAGCCCAACTTCTACCCCAGCAGAAAAAAATAATTTTGGACCCCAAAATTGGCTTGATTGGTTAAAAAGCAAATTGT
>JAHIOY010000085.1 GCA_018894495.1 Patescibacteria group bacterium | reverse complement strand
TTAAAAGAATATTCTTTGGGAAGCGCAGTTCTCGGCATTTTAAGCTGCTTTTTCGGCATTTTACTTTTTAGGTTCGCGGGATTTCCAGTCGGTCCTGCGATTATTCTAACCTCAACCTTCTTTTTCCTAATTTCCTTAATTTTTAAAAGATAAAAAACCAAGTCATACTTTTTTGTTCCATCAAATCAAAACGCCCATCGCGGAGGCTGTGAAAAACCCCTAAGAAATACTCAAAAAGAGGCAAATAATTTGCCTTTTTTTGTATGTAAAAGAGAGACTTTTGTGATAAAATGAAGGTAGAATTAACAATTAACCTACAAAACTATGTTAACCTTCAAAACCCAAAGAGCCTCTCTTTTTACATATACCATATTTGAAAAGATGGTGCCAAATGATAAACTCTCCAAATTAGATTCCTTGCTAGACTTCTCTACTATCTATGATAGAGCAAGAAAGTATTATTGTCCAGACAATGGCAGACCGAGTCAGGACCCAGTAGTTATGTTTAAAATATTGTTTTTAGGATTTCTCTACAATATTTCTGGAGAACAAAATCTTTTAGATGAAGTCTCAGATAGAGCAAGCTTCAGGCAATTTATTGGCTTAGATTTAACTGATGAGATACCAGACCGAACCACCTTGGTTAAGTTCAGAATGAAATTAGGTTTAGAGTTAATTCAAAACTTTTTTGAACAAATATTACAACAATGTATCAATCTCAATTTAGTTGGTTTTCAGAACTCAGTATTTGATGGCACCACATCATTAAAGCCAGAGCCAGATTTAAACGTGGTAGAGACCAACGATGTGTTGGAGAGTTGGTTAAAGGACGAGCCAAGAAGTATTTTACCGAGCCAATCCCAAAGATTGTAAACATTGTCCCATTAAAGAAAAATGCACTACTGCTAAACAAAGAACTATTAGTAGAAGCTTTTATGAAGAATTAAATCAGAAACATAAAGCCTATACTAAGACTCCAGACTACTTTAAGGCCCAAATACTAAGGAAAATTATTGGCGAGGGTAAGTTTAATGAGGCTAAAAATCGTTACGGTTTGAAATTAGCTAGATATGTTGGTTTAACAATGATGAAATTACAAGCCTTCTTTACCGCCTGTGTCCAGAATTGTATGAGATTACTAAGAGTAGTCACCGCAAGAGGGACAATTTAGCAAAAAAGCCACGATCGTGGCTTTTTTACCGAATACAGAACAGGAAAACAAAAACAAAGTTATTAAGTCAGTTCAAAGATTTTCTTTAGGGGAAAACGAAAACGCTCTTTTGAAATTCGTAAAAATTTAATTCTTTTAATTTATCTCGTAATGCATCCCTTCCCCATCTTAATTTCTCAGGAATATCAAAAACCACAATTCTCCATTTGCCATCCCAGTTTTCTTTTTTTATTTTCATTTCTTGAAAATGATAAGTCAAAGCTTTCATTTTTCCTTTTTCGGTCAAAATTAAAGTGCAACTTCCATCGGGATTCTCTTTTGCCTGGACCAATTTTGAACGATATAACTCTCTTATTTTTTCTCTTAAAACTTTTTTATCTATTTCATCCCATTCTCGGACAAATCCTTTTATTATTTTCCACTGTTTATTTGGAAGGTAAGTAAATCCGAAAGATAGCCCGGCTAATAAGAGTAGCAGTATTTTTTGTTTTGCCGCTGACATTGAATATAGTATAACAAGTTTCGGTAAAAAAGCCACGATCGTGGGAAATTTACCGAAACTTCTGAATTTGATAAAGAGTATTTTTGGAAACTATTGACACTTGATTTTTAAAAAATTTTGGAGTAAAATAAAACAAAAAGAAAAAGACCCTACGAATTACGAATTTTTACGAATATACGAATTCGTAGCCGAAACCGCAGACCCGCCCCGCACCTTTTGTCCATTGTCCAAAGTTAATTACTAATTTTTGACAATAACCTTTTGAGAGTTGTCAAAAGGTGCGGGGTGGATAAATTCGTAGTATCGCTTTCGGTATGAACGGACAAAATTTTACCCACAAAGCCCAAGAGGCGATTCTCTCGGCCCAGGATTTAGCCAGAGAAAAGAACCAGCAGCAAATTGACGCGCTCAATTTGCTTTACGCGCTGCTCACTCAGGAAGACAGCGTGGTTTTAAATTTGCTTCAGCGGCTGGGGGTTGATATTGAGGACTTAAAAAAAAGAGCGGGGCAATCGTTAGATAAAATTCCAGTAGTCGCCACTCCTCACGCCTTTGGTCAATTTTATTTGACCCAAGATATGGCCAAGGTTTTGGACCGAGCCAGACAGGAGACAATGAAAATGGGAGACGATTTTATTTCGGTTGAGCATCTCTTTTTGGCTCTTTTGGATACGAATACAAAGGCCAAAGAAATGTTAGATAGGGTAGTTTTTCTTCAGTCGGGCGGAGGAGCCGCAACCATGGAGGTCGGGAAGCTGAGTTATGAGACCTTTTTGAAGCAATTGTCGCTGGTGCGCGGCGGGCAAAGAGTAACTGACCCGGAACCGGAAACAAAATATCAAGTGATTGAAAAATATGCCAGAAACTTAACCATTGAAGCCAAGCAGGGGAAACTTGACCCGGTCATCGGAAGAGAAAACGAAATCAGGCGGCTGATGCAGGTTTTGTCGCGAAGGACAAAAAATAATCCTGTTTTGATTGGCGAGGCCGGTGTCGGGAAAACAGCCATTGTTGAAGGGTTGGCTCAGAAAATTATTTCCGGCAAGATACCAGAAAGTTTGAAAGAAAAAGAAATTATCAGTCTGGACCTGGGGGCCATTGTGGCCGGCACCAAATATCGTGGAGAATTTGAAGATAGGGTTAAAGCCCTTTTAAGAGAAATAATACGAGCAAAAGGAAGATATATTTTATTTATTGACGAATTACATACCCTGATTGGGGCCGGGGCGGCCGAAGGAGCGATTGACGCTTCAAATTTGTTAAAGCCGGCTTTGGCCAAAGGCGAATTAAAAGCAATCGGGGCCACCACTTTAAGGGAATATCAAAGATATATTGAAAGAGACCCGGCTTTGGAAAGAAGATTCCAGCCGATTTATGTTACCGAACCCTCGGTTGAGGATACGATTTTAATGTTAAGGGGAATTAGGGAAAAATACGAACTGCATCACGGAGTAAAAATAAGCGAGCCGGCTCTTCTTGCCTGCGTCTATTTAGCCGCCAGATATATTGCAGACAGATTTTTGCCTGACAAGGCGGTTGATTTGATGGACGAGGCAATGAGTTCTCTGCGGCTGGAAATTGAGTCAGAGCCCGAAAAATTGGAAATTATAAAAAAAGAAATTCAGAAACTGGAAATTGAAAAAGAGACGACTAAGAAAGACACAAAAAAAGAGAAAGTGATTTCCCGACAAATTGCCGACTTA
>JAHIOY010000003.1 GCA_018894495.1 Patescibacteria group bacterium | reverse complement strand
TGCTTTTTCTTTTTGCGAAACCTTACTTGCTCAAGAATTGGTTTCGGTCGCCCCGGGCGAGATTTTTGGCGAAAAAAAATATTTTCGGATGAATTTAGCCGTATCTTCAGCCAATCTAAACGAAGGGCTCAAAAGAATCGCTAAATATTACTAATTAAATGCTTTATGTTAAATAAAGAACAAATAAAAGAAATTATTCCGTACGATGAGCCATTTTTATTTGTGGACGGGGTTGAAGAAATGAGCGAAAATAAAATTTCCGGTTTTTATCAGACCTCGGCCGAGGATTATTATTTTAAAGGACATTTTGTTGATTTTAAGATTATGCCTGGGGTTTTGGTGGTTGAGGCATTGGCCCAGCTTTCAACAATTTTGCTAAGAAATAAAATTGGCGAGGAACACAAAAAATACCATTTTTTGGCTTATGAGGTCAGAAGCTGTCAATTTTATAAACCGATTTTTCCCGGTGATAAAATTGATTTAACGTCTGAAATTTTGGGAATTTACCCCGATTCCAAAGAGAAAACCGACAACAAAATCGCCCGCGTCAAAAGCCGGGCTTTGGTCGGCGAGGACTTAAAGTGCGAGGCAAGGTTTTCAGTGGCCATTGTTAATAAAAAAGAATTTGAAAAAAGATATGGCAGGGGAAAATAAATTAACAAAGCTTTTGGGAATAAAAGAGCCGATTATTCAGGGGGGAATGGCTGGGATATCAGAAAGCAATTTGGTTTCCGCAGTTTCTAATGCTGGAGGTTTGGGAGTAATCGGCTCGGGTTTGATGCCGGCTCAATGGCTAGCCAAGGAAATTGAAAAAACCAAGGAATTGACAAAAAATCCCTTTGGGGTAAATTTGTTCCTGCAAAATCCCAAGCTCGAAGATTTAGTAAAAACAGTCATTCGCTACCAGGTGCCGGTTATTTTTACCGGCGGCGGAAATCCTTTGCCTCTTTTCCCTTATTTTCAGGCGGCCGGAATAAAGCTCATTCCGGTCGTTCCTTCGCCGCGGCTGGCGAAAAAAATGGAAGAGCAAGGGGCAGACGCCGTAGTTGTCGAGGGAATGGAGGCCGGAGGCCATATTGGGAAAAATACCACTTTTTGCCTCATTCCTCAGGCAAAAGAATTATTAAAGCAAATTCCTCTAATTGCCGCCGGCGGAATTTATGACGGAAAAACTGCCGCGGCAGCTTTTTTTCTGGGCGCAGACGGAATTCAAATGGGAACGAGATTTTTGGCCTCAAAAGAATGCCTTATCTCCGATGCCTACAAAAAAAGAATTGTTGAGGCAGCGGCTGACGACATTGAGGTTGTTTTAAGGTTTACCGGCCATCCTTTAAGGGTAATTAAAAATAAGTGGGCTGAGGAAATGAAAAAACTGGAAGAAAAGGGCGCTTTTCCCGAAGAGCTCAAAGCAGAAAAAATTGTCAGTTCTCTAGGAAGCGCCAATATTGATGAGCTGCCTCTTATGGTTGGCATTTCAGCTGCCGGAATTTCAGAAATTAAAACTTGTAAAGAAATTATTGATGAAATTATCAATTATGAATAGACCTGTTTCATGGTTTTGTAAAATTTTTGTAAAGCCGCTCATTGACGGATTCTTGATAAAAGAAGTGAGGGGTTTGGAAAATATTCCCAAAACAAATTTTATTTTGGCAGCCAATCATGGAAGTCATTTGGATTGGATACTCAGCGGTTATGTTTGCGTGCCGAGAAGGTTTACTTACATAGGTCAAGTTGATAGTTATAGAGGACTATTGATGTTGGGACGGATTATTTTATATTTTATAGCCGGGGTTATTCCAATAAACAGGAAAAATGAGGACTCAAAAAAAAGAGCCATTGATGAGGCGGTTAAGGCGATAAAAAAAGGCGATATCTTAGTTATCTATCCTGAGGGAACGAGAAGCAGAAGCGGAGAAATAGGCAAAGGAAAACTTGGAGCAGCCAAAATTTATTTAAAAACAGGTGTTCCTATTTTACCGCTCGGAATTAAGGGCACTTTTGAGTTGATGCCAGCAGGAAAGAGTTTTCCGAAATTAAAAAAATCTACCGAAATAACAATTGGGAAACCGCTTTATTTCAGAGAAGAATTTGAAAAAGCCAAAAATTTGGACTGCCATTCAGAAGAATACAAAAATATTTGCCAAAGAATTACAGAAAAAGTTATGGGAGAAATAAAAAACTTACTCTAATAGAAGCTAACCGAGGCCCGACCTCAGTCAAACTGACACAGGTCGGACCTGTGTAAAGTATGCCTTATAGAAAAGAACAATTTGTCAATGGAGAGATTTATCATATTATAGTCAAGGGGGTTGATGGAAACGCAATTTTCAAAGATATTGACGACCATTATCGAGGAATTTTTTCAATTTATGAATTCAATAATGCAAAACGAGTAAAAATTAGGGAACGACGAAAAGCACGGCTTAGGTTAAAGGAGCAAATGAAAAAAATTGCCAAAGAGTTTCAAAAAATTAAAACTCAAATTAACACTGGTCCGACCTCGGTCGATTCAAGGGATAAATTGGTGGAGGTTTTGACTTTTTGTATAATGCCAAACCATCTTCATTTACTTGTAAGACAGATTAAAGACGGTGGAATTATTAAATTTATGCAAAAATTAGGCACTGGCTATGGTGGATATTTCAATCGGAAATATGGTCATCAAGGATATGTTACTCAAAAAAGATTTACAGCGGTCCACATTAAAACTGAAGAGCAATTAAAAATAGTATTCGTTTATATTCACACTAACTCCATATCTTTAATAGAACCAAAATGGAAAGAAATAGGAATTAAGGATCCCGAAAAGGCAATTAAATTTGTAGAAGAGTATAAATGGTCAAGTTATCCAGATTATATTGGCAAAAAGAATTTTCCCTCGGTGACTGAGAGAGATTTTATTTTAAAAATAATGGGTGGAGAACAAGGTTGTAAAGATTTTGTTGAAAGTTGGATAAGATATAAAGGAAAAATTAGAGAATTCGCCGATTTAGCATTAGAATAACACAGGTCGGACCTGTGATAAACTGACACAGGTCGGACCTGTGATAAACTGACACAGGTCGGACCTGTGACAATAAATATTTATGGCTTGGGATGTTATTTTTCAACAGAAAAAGGAAATTTCCGAACCAGAAAATTTTGTTAAAGATTTTTATAAAAGAACAAATGATAGAAATTACTTATCAAGGTTTGAAACTAAAAATAGCTGCAAATTTTAAAAAGAGTGGAGAAGAAAGTATTTTATTCTTACATGGATTAGGTTGTTCTAAAGATTCTTTTAAAGGAGTATGGGATTTTCCGGAATTTGAAAAATATACAATTTTAACTTTTGATTTATTAGGTTTTGGTGAATCTTCTAAACCAAAAGAATTTTCTTATACGCTAGAAGAACAGGCTGAGATTTGCAAATTAATTATTGAAAAATTGAATCTTGCGAAAATTAACTTAGTTGGACACAGTATGGGTGGTGCAATAGGTTTACTTTTGATTGAAAAAATTCCATCGAAAATTACATCGTTTATAAATTTAGAAGGAAATCTGATAGGTGAAGATTGTACCTTTAGTAGAGAAGCTATCAGATATTCATTAGAAGATTTTGAAAAAATATTTTTTAATGATTTTAAATTCAAGATTAAAGACACGAAAGGTTTGGCATCTTCTAACAGTTTAAGCAACCAATTGTTTTATAGATGGTTTTCTAAAAGTGACCCTTATGCATTTT